>JADJPO010000006.1 GCA_016713225.1 Kineosporiaceae bacterium | reverse complement strand
CACACGGAGCAGGTGCGCTGGCGATGCTCGCGCTGATCAGGCTGGAACGGTCGAGCTTCGACGCAGCCAACGCCGCATTGCCTACACCGACGGACCTTCGCGATGGCCTTCGCGCCAGCGTCGCAGCCTCTACCCCTCAGCCCTCGTTCGTCAGCACGCACGAATTGTGGGCGTGAAACACGAATTGTGGGCGTGAAACCCGACTTGGCTCAGGCTAGTGTCGTCCGGTTGAGTTGATCTTGGTGATGATGTCGCGGATCTCGTGCGGTAGGGGGTCTTCGGCGGTGATGGTGTGGGCGCCGGCCTGGATGGTGATGGTGCGGTAGCGCCGCAGGGTCCGCACGAACTTCTTGATCGACCAGTCGGTGGTGGTCTCGATCCAGTGGAGTCGGCCAGGGCGGCGAACACGATGGTCAGGTGGGCTTCGATCGATTCCTTCTTGTGGTGGAGATCGGTCGGGCTGCCAGGTCGTGCTTGGACATCCGGAACGCCTTCTCGATCAGGTAGAGCCGGTGGTAGGCACCGATCACGAACTCGGCGGTGATTGCTGTCCCGTCGGGGCAGGCTTCCAGGTTGGTGACGTAGCCCTCGGATCCCGGCCAGGGACCGGGCCTGGTTTCCAGGGCGCGGTTGACGCTCTTGTCGGCGCCGGTGAAGTTTGACGAACCGGTTCCGTTGGATGGCGGTCTTGCCGGCGACGGCCTTCTCGGCCTTGGCGACCTGTTCGTCGATGCCGCGTAGCGTGCGCCGGCCACGATCAGCGCGGTACTGGTAGTAGATGACCTGGTCGCGGCGGGTGTCCTTGGCGCCGGCGGGCCAGGGTTGGGTGAAGATCTGCCCGTCGGTGAACGGCTCACCGGGGTTCTTGGCCTGCCAGGTCCGCACGCAGTAGGGCAGTTCGGGGATCTTCACGGCGAGGATGAACGACAGGCCCGCTTCCTCGATCGCCTCCCGGTTGGCCGCGGAGATCATCCCGGCGTCGGCGACCACCGTCACGTCTCTGAGTTGGTGAGCGCGCATGAAGGCCTCGATGACCGGGAGCATGGTGGCCTTCTCCGCCTTGTTGCCCTCGAACGCGTTGACCGCCAACGGAATCCTGATGCGTCGGTGAGCAGGCCGATCGTGATCTGTGGTTCCAGGCGGCGTTCCTTGGAGAATCCGCTCTCCCGAACCCGTCTCCTGATCGGTCTCGAAATACAGGGTGGACACGTCGAACAGGACCAGGCTGGCCGGACCCAGCCCGGCATGGGCGGCGCATGCCGCGGACAGCTTCTGCTGCCAGGACGCCTTGGCATACATCGGAAGTCGCCGCTTCAACGTCGCATACGACGCGGTCGGCACACCCGCCTCCTCCAACACCCGGGCCGCGTCGAGCTTGCTGGTCGGCTCGATGATCCGGGCCAGCACCAGATCCCGGAACACCCCGTCCCCACCGGCCGCGGCATCGAACCCTGAGGACCTGGTAGGCACGACTCAACGCCTCCCACAGGTACCCCATCCGCGAGGCCGTGATCGGCAACGGAGCACCCCGACCAGCAGACCCACCCGACCCACCCTCCAGGCCGAGGTCGAGCTCACCCCGCCCGGCCGCCGCCTGCTGCCACGCCGCGGCCTTCAACACCTCCCACTCGGCATCGGTGTCGCCGACCCGACATGAGTGATCTCCCGCGACCCCCGCCGCGACGAGTGCACGATCTGCACCGCCCGCGCACCCGAAGACGTCCGCACCGTCCGAACGTAAGGAGACACCCACCGAGCCTACGACCCACACCCCCCGGCTAGTGCACACCAAAACCCATGATCAATCAACGTCGCCGCAGGTCACAGCCCCGCAACACACCAAGATCACCAAACGAGAGCCAAGTCGGGAGCTTCGACGCAGCCAACGCCGCATTGCCTACACCGACGGACCTTCGCGATGGCCTTCGCGCCAGCGTCGCAGCCTCTACCCCTCAGCCCTCGTTCGTCAGCACGCACGAATTGTGGGCGTGAAACACGAATTGTGGGCGTGAAACAGGTGGCCCCAGCCGTCGCCGTCCGGGTCGGCGGGGTCGGGCAGCTCGAGGTCGTCGACGGTCAACGCGAGGGCTTCGCTGGGGCGCAGCGCGGCGTAGTACATGCAGCCGAAGAACGCGACCAGGCGTCGCCCGCGGGCAGCCAGGGCGCGCTGGCGGCGGTCGGGGTCGTTGGGGTCTGCGAGGTTGGCGGACGGCGTCGAGCAGGGCGCGGGCCTGGGTGGGGTTGACGACCGATCGGGGATCGCAGACGTAGTTCGCCTTGGGTGGCTTCTACTTGATCCTGGGAAGTGCTCGAGATAATCGAAGGCGTCGAGAACGACAACGACGCCTAGGCATTCCTGCTCGTGATGCGCGGCGTGGCGCTGCACGAGATGGGGCACCTCGACGCCGCGAAGGACTGCTTCACAGAAGCGCTCCGCCCCCGGTCGCGAGCTGTCGAGATTCGCCACCGCGCGTTGATCGAACGGGCTTAGGTGCATCTCGACAAGGGGCGAAACGGGATGGCGAGAAAGGACCTGGAGCGCATTCTTGCCGAGGACTCCGCCTATCCTGGCCTGACGGATTCCCTGAGCCAGATCCGGGCATGACACGGGCGTCAGTTGGGAGCGTTGCCCACGACTGCACGTGGCGGGCTCGCTGACGCGCAGGGTCGAGCGGTGGATGACGGATGGCGCACTTGACCTCACCCCGGCCGATACATGGGTCTGCCGCCACGCTCGCTGCGTCAGTCCAGCGGTCACCAGATACCCCGTCGGATATCCATAGACGCTCTCGCTCAGACCACGAATAGGCCACTGGCACGCCCACCCGCTCGAGCTCCGTGCTAGGTCAGTCCACCTTCCATGATCGGCGCCACCGCTGGGCCATTGGGGCGTTGACCAGCACGAACGCATCTCGATCACCTCCGGCTGACGTGCTCACCAGTCGCGCGGAGGCCACTACCAGCGGTTGTGCACACCGCTATCGCGCCCACACTCTCAAGATCTTTTGTTGATCTTGAAATGCCGCATAACTGCACGTCAAAGGCATGATCATGATTCAGCGGAGGGCGAGGGATTCGCACCCCCGAGCACGGATGGTTATGCGCTAGCGGTTTTCAAGGCACTCACTCGAACGGGCGTTGACCTGCAGTGATGCCAGTCCGAGGCGATCACGGACCACGGGTGGACCATGGGTGACTGTTGTCGGTCGGGCTCGGTCGGTGACGGCTGGACGTGCCGGTCAGACCCTGCGGTGAGGGTGGTGCGGGGTTCAGGTCCAGAGACGGTCGATGGGCAGCACTAACTCACGATCAGCCGATACACGACTTCACGATCAGCCATCCAACCGCACCCAGATGTCGATCACATCGCCTCGGGTCACCGACCCCCAGGGGTCGCCGAGCCTCGCGCGGGATCGGAACGGCGGCCTTCAGGTACCCGCGTTGTGATCGCGACGATCGTCGTGAATCACGGCCTGCGCCGGGGGCCACCCGCCCCCACGTTCACTGCCGACCGGGTAGCCAAACAAGTTGGCCAGACCACGAATCGACAATGGCCCGGCTTCGGCCCCTGCGTCGCTGAGGGCCTTGACCAGTCGAAGAGTCGTCGTTCGAGAGCATGTAGCCCGCAGACAGGCCCTAGCCGGCGAAGCGCAGGCTTGTCGGGTTCAAGGGGTCCTCGCCCGCGTCCGGACATGCATCGACGTCCTACCCATCGCGCGTGGTTGCCACTCGCCACCTGAAGTTGGGGCCGTACGCGACCAGGTCGCTCATCGGGAAGTGGCGCTCACCGTGGTCCCTGACTTCGTGGCGACCCCGCGATCTCATGGTTCTCGATGTCGAAGGTGAAGTAGGAGATCTGTCTTCCGTCGAGGTAGTTGACGCCCAGTTGCCCGGCAGCAGAGCCGTCTTCGCTGGCGAGGTTGAGATAGAAGCCGGATGTTTCCTGTGCCGAAGTCTGCATGCACCACTCGCCAAGTCATCGATCCCGTCACGGCGTTGACATCGGTACACGGACGGTACACGAGGAGCCGGCGGAGGCCGGATTTGGCCGGCGCCAGCCGGCCAAATCCACCCTTCTAGGGCCGCCCACCCGGTGACGTGCGCCCTAACACCCGTGGCACTGGTCGGGTTGGTTCCTCGCGATGCGGGTTCCGGAGGCGGTCAACGGAGCCGTCGTGTAGACGCCGCCGCCCTGGGCCGATCCACCGGCGCTCGTCACCGCGGCGTTCCCAGTGATTGTGCTGTCGGAGATCGTGAGTTCGATCCCCTGATCGACCAGCAGCGGCCCGTTGAAGATGCCGCCGCCCTGCGCCGACGCGTCGGGTGCGTACGCGGCGGCTTTGTTGCCCTGGATCGTGACGCTCCTGAGGTCCATCGCGGCGTTGTTGAGGATTCCGCCGCCGAAGGCCCGCGCGGAGCCGGTCCGGCTGCGCGCAACGGCGGAGTTGTCCCTGACGACCACCCGTGTCAGTACGAGGCCCTTCGGGTTGTCGGGATACGTGGCGACGGCTCCGGCCACCTGCACCTGGCCGTCGATGGTCGACACCGTCGATGTGTTGTCGGTGATCTGCACATCGTTGAGCGTGCCGCTGGTGTCGATCTCGGCCGCCGCGCCACTCGGGCCGACGTCCTCGGACGTCGCCGTGCGGACCACGAGGCGGTTCCTGCTGATCGAGGTGCGGGAGATCTGCAGGCGAGACCCGTCGTCCACGAGGATCCCGCTGCCGAAGGCGTAGATCTCGCCGGCCGGGTCGTCGGCGAGGATGCTGTTACCGACGATCTTCGTGTCCTCGATCGTCACGGCACCTCCGTCCGCGATGTGGATGCCTCCACCCATGGCGGCCATGTCCAGCAGCTCACCCTGTGGCCTCATCGGCCACGAGGTGACCAGCTCGGAACTGTTGCCACTGACGACTGAACCCTGGATCGTGGTCGCCGTCGCGCTGGTGAAGATCCCGCCGGCCTCCGCGAAGCGCCCGATCCCCACCGGGGCGCCCTTGTTGTCGATCACCGCAGACGACTGGACGGTCAGCGCGCCGTTCGCTGCGTAGATCCCGCCGCCGGCGGCGTCGCTGGCGCGTCCGACGGCGCCGTTGCGGGTGACCACGGATCGCTCGATGGTGAGGGTGCCGAAGCTGGCGATCCCGCCACCCCGTGAACCGGCGTAGGGACAGTCGCCGTCCGGGCACTTCACGCCGCTGGGGGACGGGCTCACCGCCGTCGGCACCGTCTTGTTGTCGCTCACGACGACGTTGCGTAGCGTCACGGTGGCACCGATCGCTCCGCTCGCCCCCGGGGAGATGAGGATCCCGCCACCGAACGCGTCGACCCCGTCCGTTCCGTGCGCCACCCCACCGGTCACGGTGAGATCACTGATCACCACCGTGGGCCGGGTGGACGACGTCGTGTCGATGGTGACGACAGGACCTCCCCCGCGGATGACGGTCCGCCCTGACCCTGCACCGACCAGCCGGAGGCTCTTGGCGATGCGCACGCCCCCGGCATAGGTGCCGGCGGCAATCCGAATCGTCGCTCCCGGCTGGGCTGTGTCGATGGCGGACTGCAGGCTGCTGTGACATCCGGGTCCGCCCACGCAACTGTCGACTGCCGCTGCGGCAGGCGCGGTCATCCCGCCGACGCTCAAGGCGGCGGCGCCGAGCACGGCAGCGAGCCCTCGTGGCATCGTCATCGTTCCTCCTGGTGTCGACGTCATGCGTCGACGCTAGGAGGGCGGCCTCTCTCGGACATCCGTACCTGCACCCGTCAACTGACCGCCGGGTCGGTGCCGGCACTGAGCGTCCCGGGTGCCCGGTCAGCCCTTGAGGTAGGTGAGGACGGCGAGAACGCGACGGCTCGAGTCAGGCGACTCGTCGAGGCCCAACCGGTTGAAGATGTTCCGCACGTGCGACTCGACGGTCCGTTGGCTCAGGCTCAGCAAGATACAGATGCGAGCGTTGGAGTGCCCTTCGGCCATCAGCGAGAGGATCTCCCGCTCCCTCGCACTGAGCTGGTCCAGGGGGCCGGCGACACGGCTGCGGCCCAGCAGCTGGGTGACCACCGCTGGGTCGAGCACGCACTCCTCCGCACACACCCGGTGCAGGGCATCGACGAGGACCGCGGGATGGGCGACCCGGTCCTTGAGCAGGTAACCGCACGACTGCGAACCCAGGTCCAGCAGCTGGGACGCGTATCGGACATCGAGGTAGCTCGAGAGCAGCAGAACAGCCGTCGCGGGGTTGCGCTGTCGGATGTCGACCGCGGCTCGAAGGCCCTCATCGGTGTGGGTGGGCGGCATCTTGATATCGACGAGCGCCACGTCGGGTCGTAGCGCGGCGACGGCGGACAGCAGGGCCGGTGCATCTCCCACCTCCGCGACGACCTCGATGCTCTCGGCTTCGAGGAGCCTGCTGAGCCCGGCTCGTAGCAGCGCCATGTCCTCCGCGACGACTACCCGCATGGTGCGATTCCCTCCCATTCCAGAACACCAGGACGCACGGTGTGCTCGAGCCTTCCCCCCAGGGCGAGGAACCGGTCCTCGGCATGAACCAGCCGTTGGGGTGGAGGCTCGACGTGTTCAGCAGCGACTTCCCCTGCCTGAGTACGACTCTCCGCGGTGACGGTGACGCGCACCGACCGTCGATGCGTCTCTGCGACGGTCACCCGCAGCACCGACGCGGGCGGTCGCAGCCGGGACGCATCGAGGACGAGCTGGTAGATCGCCATACCGGTCGGCAGTGGCACCTCGCGCGCCACGTCGACGCGGACGAGCAGCGGGGCGGCGGTGTGGTCACCGAGCTCGCGCAGCGCAGCGGCGATGCCGGCCTCCCCGAGGCTCGCCGGGAAGAGGCCGCGCGCAACGGTCCTGAGCTCCGCCAGAGCCGCGTCGATCTCCTGGTGATAGGCGGCGATCTCGCTGTCCGCGTGCGGTCGGGTCACGGTGGCGAGCGTCACGCCGAGGGCGACCAGGCGTTGCTGGGCGCCGTCGTGAAGATTGCGCTCCAGCCGGCGCCGCTCCCGATCGCGGGCCGCCACGATGCGTGCTCTGACAGCGACCGTCTCGCTCGCCTCGGCGCGCAGCCGGGCACGGGCCGCGACGTACCCGAGGGCCAGACCGGCGGACCTCGCACAGGCTCGCACCAGATCGAGTTCCTGGCTGGACCGGCGCGCGCTGCGGACGTCGGCGAACGCGACGCCGTCGCGGGTGAGCTGCACGCCGGGCCGGGGATCGTCACCGCTCACCGGCACGCCGTCGGCGTCGACCCGCCCGCCGTCGTCGCGCATGAACGTCACGGTCAGTTCCGGATCGCCGACGGCGTCCCTGAGCCACGCCTGCAGGGTCACCGGGTCGGGGATCGCTGCAATCACCCGGGCGGCCATCCGGGCAGCCGTGGCCCGCGCGAGCATCAGCTGCAGCAGGATCCCCGCGGCCAGGACGGCGAGCATCGCGCACTGCCCCAGCCAGAGCCGGCGCTCGACGTCGTCCACCGCTCCGGTCGGCAACCGCAGGCTCCACGCCGCGGCGGTCGCGGTGACCAGCGCCATGCCCACCGTGCCGCAGAGGATCACGACGTTGTGCCGGCGCCCGAGCCTGGTCGCGCGTGCCCAGCCGGCGCCCGTGAGCACCGCCAACACCGGCGTCCACGCCAGTATGAGGATCGTCGATAACCGTTGCAGCGCATCGGAGAACCCAGGGGCATCGATCACCTCGAGCACGTTCCGTGCGCAGGCGTTGCAGCCCGCCGAGACTGGATCGAAGAAGAGGGCCGGCGCCAGGGCACCGAGCAGTGCGCTACCGCCGAGCACCGCTCCGACGACGAACCGCGCACCGCGGTGGGGGGGCGCCATCGGCCACGTGTACCCGGCGAGAACCGCCAGGATCCCTGAGAGGTGAATGCCCGGCCCCGCCAGGAGCAGGAAGGCGGTGAAACCCAGGTCGGTCTCCGGCACGTCGGCGACCGCCAGGGGTACTGTCACGGCCGTGGCCAGGAGCAACCACGCGGTGGCCAATGCCACGCGGCGCGAGAGCAGGACCACGCCAGTCAGGACGCCGGCAGCGGCAGCGAGCGCTTCCCACCAGACCACCGTCGCATGGTGGCGGATGCGCGACGATCCCCGCTACCGTGGGGCGGGCATTTCAGTGCAGCCACGCAGAGACGCGTTCCGGTTCCCGTGCGCGCGCTGATGCCTCGGACCTTCACCGAACGCGATGGTCGATCCATGACAGGTGACTCCCGCACTCTCGCGAGGCGACTCGTCCCCCTCGCCCTGTTCTTATCCGTTTCTCTCAGTGCCTGCGGTACGGCAACGGCAGTGGACAAGCAGGGCGCGCCCGTCCCCGCGGTCACCGAATTGGTCCTGGGCACCGCCGACCCCGGCGACGCCGAACTCACGTTCTTCGTGGACGCCGTCGACCGCGCGTCCGAGCATCGGCTGCGCGTGCGCGTGGACTCCACCACGTACAACAGTGAGACCCCTGGTGGTGAGGCGAAGCTGGCCGGCGACGTCCGGGCCGGCACCGTGGCACTCGGCTACGTCGCCTCCCGGAACCTGGCCACCGACGGCGCCCCGGCTTTCCAGGCGCTGCACGCCCCGTTCCTGCTCGGCGACACCTCCGATGCCATCGCTCTGGCGGGCAGCCCGGTGGCTGGAGACGTCCTGGCCAGCCTCGACGACCGAGGCATCCACGGCCTCGCCCTCGTCCCGCTCGAGAGCCGCCGGCTGATCTCTCGGCAACCGATCCTGGCCCTGAGCGACCTGAAGGGGGCCCGGATCCGGATCAACGACAGCGCCCAGTCCGCGAAGCTGATCTCGGCCTGGTCCGCGGTTCCCGCTCAGGGTTATGTCGCCGCGAAGACCAAGGCAGAACTCATGGCCGGGCGGCTGGACGCCGTCGAGACCTCGCCGGCCTACATCGTCTCCAATGCCTACTCCACCTCAGCGCCCTACCTGACGTCGTTCGGCCTGTTCCCCAAGATCGAGGTCCTGGTCGCCAATCAGCAGGCGTGGACCCGCCTCTCCGACACCGACCGGACCGCGCTCACGTTCGCCGCGGCACAGACCCTGACGCACGCGGCGACCCAGACGCCTCAGCAGGAGGCCAAGGCACTGTCCCACTTGTGCGCGAGCGGCGTCGTCGTTGTCCAACCGGCGGATCAGGCGTTGAGCGCGCTGAAGGCAGCGGCCACCCAGGCCCGACCGGACGACGCGCAGGCGACCGCGTGGTTCGCCCGCCTGCGCGATGCCCTGGCGTCGGTAGGCCAGGCCGGGACGTCGGCGACGCCCTCCGACTGCCCGGTGGCCACCACCGCCGCGCAGGCGACGCAGCTGCACGGCAGCGCCGCGTCACCGTCCGCCACACCGTCCCCGACCACGACGGCAGCGGTGTCTCCCTTCCCGACCGGCACCTACACGACCTTCGTGACCCGCGCCCAGTGGAAGGCCGCCGACATCACCTCGAACCTCGCGACGGCCGACGTCACCTTCACGTCGACGTTCGGCGCCGATGGGAGGTTCACCCAATCACTGGCTCCGGCCTTGCCGGACCAGGGACCCTACGAGGGCACCTACAAGGTCGAGGGTGACCGGCTGATCCTCGACTACCACGCCGTCGCTTCACCGACGGACCGCTACGCCGAGACCGTGACGTGGAGCTACTTCAAGGGTGAGCTCCACTTCGTCGTGGTGGACGTCGCCGACGACGCAAGCAAGGTCATCTACCGACAGCCATGGCGCAAGGTCGGCTGACCTCGAGACCCGCCGGGCGACCATGGTCCGCCCGGCGGGTCGACCCCTGGGTGGCCGGCGCGGCACTCAGCGTGGCGGTGGCGGGTGGGGTCGTCGAAGTCGCCGGTGGCCTGGGCGTGGGCTCCGTGCTGGACTGGACGCTCGGCGCGGGGTTCGCCATTGCCGCAGTGCGCCGCTCGCTCGCGCGGCACACCGCTCGTCGGACAGCAGATCTTGCGCTCGGGCTCGCCACCGCATCACTGTGGTTCGCCGCCACCGGCGCCGAGCAGCTCCCGCCACCCTGGCACGCAGTGGCAACGGCATTGACGGTCATCGGCTACCGCGGACCGTTGCTGCACTGGCTGGTCTGCCAGGCGGACGCACCGCGTCGCGGGCCGGTCCTGGCGCTCCTGGCAGTGGGCTACGTGGCTGCGGTCACCGGAACGCTCGCCTCCGCGATGGCGACCTCCGCGGCCGCGCTGGCCCTGGCTGCTGTGGTCGCGGCGTCGGCGCGCTCGCGTCAGGACGACGCCCGGCGGGTCACCCGAACGACAGCAGGGGTTCTTGCCGCTCTCGGGATCGCTTGGGCGGCCTCCGCCGCCGGTGCGGTGCCGGCGTCGGCGCGCCAGGTCCTGGACGCCGCCGTCCTGCTCGCCGCCGCCATCGCTCTGGGAGGGCGCGCCGCATCCGGCGGCCTGAGCGGCGCGGTGGGCAGTCTGATCGTGGAGCTGGGGCCGTTGGGCCGACAGCGAGCGCCGATGTCAGAAACCCTCGCGCGCGCTCTGGCGGACCGGCTCCTGCAGGTGCGCGCCGACGATCCGGAGACCGGCTGGACAGACGAGTTCGGGCGGCCGGTCGCCGATCCGGTCGCGGCGACCCCGGACCAGGTCACGGTGGCGACGGCACCTGACGGTGGGCGGGTCGCGCTCGTCCACGGTGAGCCGGGCGCGGCCGACGGTCCGCTGGCGCGCGCTGCTGCAGCGGCGGCGCTTCTCGCTCTGGAGAGCGTCCGGTTGGAAGCGCGCGTACGGCGGGAAGCGGCCGCCGTCCGGGAGTCCACCGCTCGACTGGTCACCGTGGACGACGACGAGCGGCGGGCGTTGGCCGAGCGTCTGCACACCGGCCCGCTGTCCAGGTTGGAGCGCCTGCGGAGTGCCCTGGTCCAGCGCAGCGACGAGCTGGCACCGCTGACCGAGGAACTCGATGGCGTGATGACCGACCTCGGGGATCTCGCGGCAGGACTTGACCCCGGCAGAATCGGAGCCGAGGGGCTGCCACGCGCGCTGGCTCGGTTGTGCGACGGCATGGCCTTCCCGGTGGCACACCAGGTGAGCCCTGGTGCGGACGGCCTTCCGGCAGAGCTCGCTGCGCTCACCTACTTCGTGACCGCTGAGGCGCTCACGAACGCCGCCCGACACGCGGCCGCGACCCAGGCCCGGGTTGCGCTCGACGTCACCGCACACGACCTGACTCTCACCATCGAGGACAACGGCCAAGGCGGTGCCGTCGTCGAGCCGGGCCGCGGCGTGCAGGGGCTGATCGACCGGGTCGAGTTCGCCGGCGGCCGACTCACGCTCGACAGCCCTCTCGGCGGACCGACGCGGCTGGTTGCCCGGGTGCCTCTCGGCGCCGCTGTCGGTGCTCGGATACAGCGCCTACGCGTCGTGGACCGCCACGAATCCCCCGGTCAGATCGGGCCATCTCCTGATTCAGGGCGGTGACCTCGTCAGCAGACTGGCGGCGCCGCTGTGTGGACGTCGGCGTTGGCGCTCGCCCGTGGTGCTGCCCTACCTGTGGGCCGCCGCAACCGTCACCCCGCGCGAGGGTCTGCTGCACACGACGTTCACCGCGGTCGCACGCGCACCGAGGCCAAGTACGGGCGAGACGGCGAGCCCACCGCCACACTGACCATCGCTCCGCTGGTCGAGGCCGCTGGCCCGAACATGTCGACGCGGTGGCTGGTAGCGGCTGGTGCTGGCGATGCTGGACGGATGCGGTCGGCCGCGACGGTGCCCCGATCGGCCCCGCCTCGAGGCGTGATGCCTTGTGAAAGGTCAGGGCGACGCGGGGCGGGCTCGTGACGGTGCCGCGATGCGTTCCAGACCGTGGATGATGAGGTCGAGTCCTATGTCGAACTCTTGATCGAAGCTGAACTGCGCACTGATCGCTGGCGCGGCCAGCGCAGCCAGGTGGGGGTAGTCGGTGAAGCCGGCCCGCTCTGCGGGGAGCCTGGCGGCCCCGGGCGATTCCTCGTGCTGTGAGACCGACATGCGGGTTTCTTGAAGTACGTGGCCGTATACGAAACTGTCGAGGATCCAGAAGGCGTGGGCCGAGTCCTGCAGAGTGAATCCGGCCGCTCGCAGACAGCCGAGGATCGAGTCCACGTACCGCATTGATGCGGGTCCCGTCGCGCCACGGCTCTCCAGCAGGCCGATGGCCCAGGAATGCCGGCACAGGACCCGCCGGGCGGAGTGTGCCCGCCATCGCATGGCCTGCTGCCAACTGGCCTCGACGTCGGGGAGTTCGATCACGCCGAAGACGTGCTCGACGATCTCGTCGAGGATCTGGTCCTTGTTGGACACGTGCTTGTACAGCGACATCGCCTGCACGCCGAGTCGGGCACCGAGGCGGCGCATGGTCAAGGCGTCCAGACCGTCTCGATCGGCAAGATCGATCGCGGCGCTGATGACGCTGTCCTTGGTCAGGGGTTGGCGGGAGGGGGTCGCGTGGTGTGCTGGCACCTTGACAAGTCTACTAAGTAAGCCTACCGTGGCAAGCGAGGGGTACTTAGTAAGCCGACCGAGCGAAGGGACTGGCCATGTCCGCCCTCACCGAGCAGCCGATGACCACAACCACCACGACGACACTCGATCCTGCCTCGGTGAACGTGCGCGTGAAGATCGCCGCATTGTGGACGGCGATGATGTTCGTGTTCGCCTATGTCGATCTGTTCAGCCTCTACCGCGCGGACGTGCGCGCCGACCTGGAAGCTGGCCACATGTCGGTCTTCTCGATCGGTCAGGGCTTCCTGCTGGGCATCACGACCTACATCACCGTCGCCAGCCTCATGGTGTTCCTCAGCCTTGCCCTACCGGCCCGGGCCGCCCGATGGACCAACCTGGTCCTCGCGGTCGCCTACGTCCTCACCATCGGGGGCGGGGCCGTTGGGGAGTCCCACTACTACTACCTGCTCGGCAGTGCCGTGGAGGTCTTGCTGCTGCTAGCCGTCGTCGGATACGCCTGGACCTGGCCCAAGAGCATGGACCCGCAGCCTGCGGGCCCGAACCACTGACCTCGACGCCCCACCGCCCGCCCCGGCACGCCGACCGGTTCCAGCCATCGCCAGCAGGGCGCGGCCGACGCGGCCGCGCCCTGCTGATCCGGCTGTGTGCCGGGCGTCCAGGCACACGCCAGTTCGGCGTCGTCGAGGTCGAGCTCCCCGTGCCGGCGTAGCAGCGGGACCAGCTCGGCCAGCATCGGCGCCAGCCGTTTGCCCGCCGGGGCGTTCAGCACCGCCCAGCACTTGGTCAGCGCCGCAACAGTTCTCGCATCGTACGTCGGTGTCCGCGGGTGCCCGGTGAGCCGGTGGAGACCGGATTCGGCCGATGTCAGCCGGACCACGGACCCTCGGGTCATGATTCTCACTAAGGGTGCATCGTCGCAGGTCAGGCCACGTTCTCGCAGGTCAGCGGAGGGCAAGGGATTCGAACCCCCGGGGCAGCATTGGGTACCGCCCACGGTTTGCAAGCATGCCCACGAATCCGGCCCTGGCCTGCAGCGACGCCGCAGGCAGACGGTACCTCCCCGTAGATTCCCCGCGGTTGGTTGGCCGCCATCGGCAACGGCTGACGCTGATTGGACATGAGCGACTCTCATCCAAGGTCCACTGGCCTCTCCGAGGAAGTCCACTTGTCCTCGTGGGGAGCAATCGGCGCTGGAGCTCGCCTTCCAGCCGGGGCGCATGACGAGTGATCGCGTTCGCGGCCGACCGGAGTTGCTTCACGACCAGAGACGGTCGACGGGCAGTACGTGGAGTCGATCCTCGTAGGTGTAGGAGCGCATCCCCAGGTAGAACACGATTCCGGCGAGGAAGGCGTCGCCGGCAGCGTTGCGCAGCTTGCGTAGCGGCTTGAAGTCGCCCCCAGGAACTCGTCCGCCGGCCTTGACCTCAACGGCGACGAGCGCACCGTCATCACGCTCGAGGACCAGGTCGACCTCGTCACCCTCTTTGGTGCGCCAGTGTCCCAGTGCGCTGACGCCGTCCAGCCACGAGGCCTGCTTGAGCAGCTCGGCCACAACGAAGCTCTCCAGAAGGTGACCGAGTTCGGTCAAGGCCGTCGGGTCTTTGCGGCCGAGCTTTTCGGGGGTTAGTCGCAGAAGTCGCGCGGCCACTCCGGAGTCAAGGACGTGGATCTTCGGCCTGCCGATCGCTCGGGACGAGAGCGTCTTACCCCACGCCGGAAGCCGATGAACCAGGAACACCGCCTCCAGCAAACGGGTATAGCTCTCAGCCGTCACCCGATCCATGCCCAGGTCGCGAGCTGCCGCTTCGACGTTGAGGACCTGAGCGGTCTGGCCTGCCAACCGAGCGAGCAACGCCGGAAGCAGCGCCCCCTGGCGAATGCGACTCAACTCACGCACATCGCGTTCGAGGGTCAGGTCGACGTAGCTGTCGAACCAGCGGTTACGAGCGGCCGTGCTGCCGTGGGCAAGCGCCATCGGAAACCCACCCGCGGTGATGCGCAGCAAATACTCCTCACGCGTCGTGGCCGAGGCCGGCTGCGAGGCCACAACGGCTGCCGCATCGAGGAATACCCCCTCCACCAAACGCTCGTGACGACCAGCGATCTCGCCCTGGGACAACGGGAAGGCCGTCAGCCGGGCCAACCGTCCGGTCAATGCTTGGGCAGCGGGAGGCAGCGCGTCATGGCGGGTAGACCCGGTCAGAGCGAACCGACCGGGCCGACTGGAGAGGTTCAACTCAGCCTTGATCGCGTCCAGCACGATCGGAGCCTTCTGGTACTCGTCGACAAAGACGGGCTCACCGCCCGAGACGAACGTGCTCGGATCAGCGGCCACCGCGTCGCGCACCGCCGGGACATCCAGATCCAGAAGGGTGGCACCGTGCACTGCGGCCATCTGTCGCAGCAACGTGGACTTGCCTACGGTGCGCGGACCCTCGATCAGCACGACGGGGTCCTCCAGGAGCCGCTCGAGCGCTACCGACGCCAGACGCCGATCCACGAGACCTTCGAGGTGCATCACGGCCGCAGACTACACGAGTTCACGAATGGACATGCCCTGAGTTCACGATTGGCCATACTTTGAGTTCACGATTAGTCATGGCTTGAGTTCACGACTGGCCGTGGCGTCGCCGCTCTGGTCTGTTCGACCAGGTCCTTGTAGGCGAACCGCCGAAGCTCCACGGCCTGCCGCTGGCAGTCCAGGAGCAGGGCCGCCGGGCATTCATCCTGCACAACCGACTCGTCGCGGATCACCCGAAGAGCGACCAGCAGGCCAGCGACCATGACCGCTGCGGTGAGAGCGCCGACGACGACGCGGCGGCGGCGTGAGATCTGGACTGACATCGGCGCTCCCCACGATCCGACGTTTCGACCAAAACGCGCTTACCGGGAAGATCGCAGCGTAAAGGCAGTCGAACCGCGAGTGACACGGTCGCCCAACTATCGCTGCACCGCCGTCAACCCGTCCGGCGGGCTGACAGAGCTCGACGCCTGGCCCGAGCCATACCGCCGATGTGGTTCAGCCGGCTCGAAGCCCTCCGCCACGACAGCCACGGTCAAGTCCCGGTCCTTGGCGAGCACAGACCACGATTGGACCACGGACGACTGTCGCCAGCCGGCGAGGGTCGTTGACGGCCGGACGCCGCTGCCGCCCCTGGCGAGAGGAGGGGCGGTGTCGTCCTCGCGCTGTGGTCGAGTCAGGCCCACAGCGTGGCGATGGGCAGGGGCCAGATCCTCGTATCGAGCTCGAAAGGCTGCCTGCCGGTGTGGAAGACGATCCCGCGGACGAAGGACTCGACGAGTTCCTCGCGCAGCCAGGCGAGGTGGCGGGCATCCTTGGCGGTGGGTGCCGAGGTGACCTTGGCCTCTGCGGCGATGAGGCGCCCGGCGCCGAGGTCGATGACGATGTCGACCTCTGTCGTCCAGCCTCGGTGCGGCCACGGCGTCGAGCGCGGCGATGAGAAGGATGACCACCGCGCAACACCTGTGGCTTCGGCATCCAGCGCCGCCATCAGGCCGAACGAGGGCAGCGCCATGAGCGCAAGCGAGAGCCCTGCGCCGAGCGCAGCCAGGCTCGCTGCGCCAGTCCGCCTCGCACCAGATACCCCGCTGGGTATTCACAGACACTCTCGCCCAGACCACGAATAGGCCACTGGCACGACCACTCACCCGAGGTCCATGCCCGATCAGTCACCTTCCATGATCGGTGCCACTGTGAGCCGTCGAGGCCGCTGACCAGCACGAACGCATCTCGATCACCCCCTGCCGACGTGCCTACCGGCCACATGGGGGCCGTGACCAGCGGTTTCGCACACCGCTATCGCGCCCATACGTTCAAGATTTTCTTAGTTGATCTTGAACGCCGCATAACTGCACGTCAAAGGCATGATCTTTAGTCAGCGGAGGGCGAGGGATTCGAACCCCCGAGCACGGATGATTACGCGCTAGCGGTTTTCAAGGCACTCACCCGAACGGGCGTTGACCTGCAGTGATGCCGATCCGAGGCGAGCACGGACCACGATTGGACCACGGATGGCTGTGGACGGTCGGGCTCTGTCGGTGACGGCTGGACGTCGATGCCGAAACCTCCGATGAGTGTGGAGCGGGTGTGGCGGTCAGGTCGGACTTGCGATCGTAGGAATGCTCACGCCAGCGCTGAAGAGCAATCCTCCGCTGGCCGCCGCGGCGAACGCATCATCGACCAGGCCGAGATAGCGAGCCACAGTGGAGTCCAGCAGAGTGGTGTACGACGGGCCTGAGCGAGCACGGGATCTCGATCCGGTGAGTCACCCCAATACTCATGGGCCGCCAAGCACGCGACGCAGCAACAGACCAGGCGACAGGTCCGCGACAGCGAAACTTGTAGCGATCATGGTCGACCACCGCGAACAGCAACATGTTTGCAGCCGTCATTGGAGCGAACTGCGAAGATCAGTAACTGACTCGTTGGTCTTGACCGTGTCGGGGTGGGTGGAGCCCAGCAGGTTCCGTCGGAAGTTCAGCACTGCGTCGAGCTCGGCCAGCGCCTCACCATGGCGACCCATCTCCTGCAACGTCTTCGCCCGCTCGTGACGGGTGGTCAGCACGTCGGCGTGGCCCTCACCGTGCAGTTCCTGCCGAGCGGCCAGCACCGCATCGAGCTCGGCCAGCACCTCACCGTGGCGACCCATCTCCGACAGCACCCGCACCCGCTCGAGACGGGTGGTCAGCACGTCGGGGTGGGTGGAGCCCAGCAGGTTCCGTCGGGAGTTCAGCACTGCGTCGAACTCGGCAAGGGCCTCACCATGGCGACCCATCTCCGACAGCACCCGCGCCCGGTCGTGACGGATGGTCAGCACGTAGGCGTGGCCCTCACCGTACAACTCCCGCCAAGCGGCCAGCACCGCATCGAACTCGGCCAGCGCCTCACCATGGCGACCCATCTCCGACAGCACCCGCGCCCGCACGTCCCGGGTGATCAGCACGTCGGCGTGGCCCTCACCGTACAACTCCCGCCAAGCGGCCAGCACCGCATCGAGTTGACTCACGTCGAATGCCCGCGTGGGTGGGGTCGTTGACTCATCGGTGGATGCCCGCGTGGGTCAGGCTCGCTCGATGGGGTTGACCATGGTGCAGCGCAGGGCGGTGTTGGCCTCGCAGGTGGCGGCGTGGCCGAAGGCCGCAAGGGCAGAAGTCGGCCATCCTGATCGTCTGGTGGCGGTCAACGGGTGGCATCGTGACCACGCCCGCAAGATGATCCGGGCGGCCGTGGCCGATGGTGGCAGCGACCGGGCGGTCGGTCAGCGGCGGGCGGCCCGGGCACCGGTCTGCCCTCGACGACGCGGCGATCACGGCGTTGGCGACGTGTTGGGCGGTGCTGGGCGGCCCGACCGGTAAACGGCTGCAACCGGCGTTGGCGGCCTGGTCCCGGCCCTGCTGGCCCAGGTGAACTGCCCCAGGACCCGGCCGTGATGATGCCCTGTTGGCGATGTCGGCGGCCACCATCGACCGGCGCCTGAAGACCCACCGGGTCGGCCTGGTCGCCGCCAAGGGCCGCCTGACCGACCGGGCAGCCTGTTGAAGTCCTCGATCCCGTTGAAGACCTGGCACGAATGGGACGACACGGCACCGGGGTTCGGAGATCGACCTGGTCGGCCAGGCGGCGACGCCAACGGCGCCTTCCACACACCCTGGACGCCCCGCGTCGCCGGGCTGGCCAGGCGATCAGCATCGCCTCCAAAGGCGAACGGACCGTCTAGCGGCCCTGACCCGACTGCAGGTCCGGTTCCCGTTCGCCCTGCTGGGCATCCACTCCGACAACGGCAGCGAGTTCATCAACCACCACCTGCTGAAATGGGCCACCGACCGGCAGATCACCTTCACCCAGGCCGGCCCTCCCACTCCCACCAGGCCCACAGAGCGAAGAACTGGACCACCTCCTCCGCCGTCGGCTACCACCGCTAACAGGCCAACTGTCCTAAGAACTCTGGCCCCTGCAAGCCCAACGGAGCTTGACCCGGTTTCCCGGACACGTTCGGTGTGGGGTTCAGGCTGCCGGGTCGGTGGCCTGTGGGGTCAGTGTGGTCCAGTATCGGGTCTCGTACTCGGCTGGGGATAGGTAGTCCAGGGCGGAGTGGCGGCGGACGGGGTTGTAGAAGGCTTCGATCCATTCGAAGATCGCGGTGGCCAGGTCGTCCCGGGTGGTCCAGGTGCGTCGGTCGAGCAGTTCGCGTTGCATGGTCGACCAGAAGGATTCGATCATGCCGTTGTCCACGCTCGAGGCGACCCGTCCCATGGATCCGAGTAGCCCCGCGGCACGGAGTCGGTGCCCGAAAACCCAACTGGTGTATTGGCTTCCGCGGTCGGAGTGCACGATGGTGCCGGGTTCGGGGCGGCGCCGCCAGCGGGCCATCTCCAGGGCGTCCACGACCAGGTCCGAGCGCATGTGATCGGCGATCGACCAGCCGACGACGGCGCGGGAGTACACGTCCAGCACCGCGCAGCAGTACACCTTCCTCACCCGTGGGTGTTCGGGACATGGTGCACCACAACCGGTCCGGGGCGTCGGCGACGAACCGGCGCTGCACCAGGTCGTCGTGGGTGGCGGTGTCGGGCGTCGCGCGTCTTGCGTTCCCGCCGACCCCGACCAGACCGTTCGCGCGCATCAACCGTGCCACCCGTTTGCGGCCGCACCGGTGATCCAGGCCGAGCCGGAGTTCGGCGTGCACCCGCGGGGACCCGTAGGTGCCACGGGAGCCCTCGTGGACCGCGGTGATGGTCTGGACCAGCTCGGCGTCGGCGACCGCACGAGCCGAATCGGGCCGGTCGCGCCAAGCGTAGTAGCCCGACCTGGAGACCTCGAGCACCCGGCAGGCCACCGCGACATCGACCTCCAGGTCGCTGTCATCGGCGAGTTCACGGACCAGCCGGTACGTCATTTTGGGTCGCTCTTGGGCAGGATGTTCTCCCGCGCGAAGTAGGCACTGGCGCGTTTGAGGATCTCGATCTCCATGGCCTGGACCCGGTTCTCGCGGCGTAACCGGACCAGCTCGGCCCGCTCCGGGCTGCTCAGGCCCTCCGTGCGGCCGGCCTCGACATCGTCCTTGGCCATCCAGTTCCGCAGGCAGGACTCACTGATCCCGAGGTCCTTGGCGATCGCCGCGATCGGTTTGTCCCCGAGGCGGGCCAACTCGACCGCCCGACGACGGAACTCCGGTGGGTGTGCAGCAGGCATACAGGACTCCTTCCCAAGATGAAGATCATCATCTCAGATCAGGTGTCCGGGAAACCGGGTCAAGCTCCAACTGACCAACCTGTTCCTGCCCCAACAGAAACTGCTCACCAAGACCCGCGACGGCGCCAAGGTGACCAAGACCTACGACAAGGCCGCCACCCCCGCCACCCGCCTGGCCCGCGACCCCCCGACGTCCTGACCCCACCGACGCCCACGCCCTCGCCACCAACTCGACGTCCTCAACCCGCCGGCCTGGCCCGCCGCATCGCCGCTCCAGGCCAGCCTGCTCGAGCTGGCCCGCCCGCCCCGGCAGCATCCAACGCCGCGCCAAGACCAACGCCGTCTACCTGTCCAAAACCAAGATCAAACCACCCCAGGCCCCGCGGGCATCCACCGATGAGTCAACGACTCACCCCAAGCGGGCATCTTGACGTGAGTCACCAGGCGCATCGAACTCGGCCAGCGCCTCACCATGGCGACCCATCTCCGACAGCACCCGCGCCCGCTCGTCCCGGGTGATCAGCACGTAGGCGTGGCCCTCACCGTGCAACTCCCGCCGAGCGGCCAGCACCGCATCGAACTCGGCCAACGCCTCACCATGGCGACCTATCGCCCCCAGCATGCAAGCTCGTAATTGGCGGTACCGGCTGGCCGGGTCGGGGCTGATGCCGATGAGGGCGTCGTACAGGGCCAGAGCCTGGTAGTGCAGGCCGTTGCTCGCCAACTGGTCGGCGCCGCGGCCGATGACGTACTCGACGCGCCAATCATCGGCGTTCCAGTGGGTGCTCGCCTCCTCGTCGCCGGGTTCGATGTGGCGGTGACTGAGGGTGTCGGCCGCGTGAGCGCTCAGCTGTGACCAGGCCTGGGTACTGTCGGTGTGGGCACCGAGATCTTCGGCGGCGTCCAGGAGGAGTTGTGTCGCCAGGCGCCAGTAGGTGTTCCCGTCAGCACCGGTCAGGTCGGTGTGGCTTCTGGCGGCGGTGCGAATCACGGGGTGCAAAGCGAGGGTGGCTGCTCTCGGCGGCGTTCGGGTGTCGTCGGTCGGGGTGAGAGCGATCAGGCCGAGGTTGTGCAGGCTGGTCAGAGTCCGGGTCAGGTGCGCCGGGGTGATCCCTTCGAACCGGTTGGTTGTTGCGAGCGTGCTGGGGGTGAGGACGAGCTCATAGGGCAGAGGGGCATCCCCGAAGCAGCAGATCAGCAGGAGCAGAGCACGGGCGTGGGCCTGGCCGGTCTTCTGGAGTTGGTCAAGACTGATCTCCCACGTTCGAGCGAAGAGTGCCCCCAAGTGGCGTTCTTCGCCGTCCTTGTCGTCGAGACCGGGGGTGGGTTCCCCGGCGGTGAGTGCGTGCTGGTAGTCGGTGAACTGGCGCAGGGTACCCGGCGCGGCCCAGCGGGCGGGGATGGCGGTGGTCTCGGCGAGGGCCTTGCCGGCCAGGTGAAGCAGAAGGGGTACGCCGCTCAGCGATCGGCCGAGCAGGGCAGCTTGCTCGCGGGTACCCGCGTGGGGAGCGAGGTCCAGCATGACCTGTGCGGCGGCGTCCGAGGCTAGGGGGTGCAGGTGGTGGCGATGTGTCCAGTCGCCCCACATGTCGGGTCGTCCGTCGCGGCTGGTGATCAAGACGGCGCCGCCGTGTTGGGGCGGGCGGATCCATCCTCGTCCTTCGCCATCGGCCCGTACTGGTTCAGCGCAGAGGGGTCATCGGCGTTGTCGATGACCAGGAGCCATGGGGTGGTGAGCCGATCGAGGACGCGCCAGGTGGCGTCGGCAGCGTTCGCGTGACGGTAGTCGTCATCGGTGGCGCCGGCGGCGAAGCCGACAGCCTGCATGCCGGCTTCGAAGGCCGCTGGGGCATTGGCTGCCACCCACCACACCGTGCGGCCCTGGTCTCGCGCCTGGTATGCGACCTCGAGGGCGAGCCGCGTCTTGCCTACCCCGCCGATGCCGTGCAACACGATTGCCTTGTGGCCGTCCACCGGCGACGGGTCTGAGCCCGTGGACTCCTCTGCCGCGCCGGGGTCGAACCTCGCGAGGTCGGCCGGCATGCTTCCACGGCCCCGGAGTGCAGTGCTGCGCAATCCGAAGGGCGGGTCGATCAGGGGCAGCGCCCCCCGGTCCACCCCCGCCACCGCAACGGTTTCTGATCGGCCGTGGTCGCCGCCGGTCGGAGGCAGGTCGCGGAGGGCGTGGAAGACGGCGAGTTCGAGCTCTTCGGGTGTGGACACCGAACATCGTGTGAGGTTGTCGGTGTCCAGTCGCGCGCGGAAGTCATCCTGGCGGTCCCCGAAGTGGGGGTCGCTGTGGAAGCCGCGGGGTCCGTGTGCGTCATCGGAAATGACAAAGATCAGGAGCGGCAGTCCTGTGGTCTTGGCGGTCTCGTATTCGAGTTCAACGTAGGACCGGGTGTCATCATCGTTCCGGACCAGACTGCCGTATCGGAAACCAACGACGCCGACGTAGACCGAACACTCCTGGATCTTGGCGACGCACAGATCCGGGGGTGGCGTGTCCGATGCGGTGAACATACTCATGTCCACGGCCACATCGCCGGCCCGGCGAACCCCTTTCCGGGCGCACTCGATCCAACTGGTCGCCTCGGTCGGGAATCGGGTGAGTTCGCTGGTGAAGCTGAGGAACACGTGTCGCCCGGGCAACGCCATGTCACAACACTCTAGTGAGCACCAGGGTCTTGATCGAGCAATGCTCGAGACCTGTGAATGACCACGATCGGGGAAGGCCACCTTCCCGAGTGCCGTCTGATTGCTCAGGTCAAGCCAGGCCCTACGCTTGCCGGCGCGGGTCGGGAAGGTACGACGAGCAGCTTGGCGCCCTGCGACGGGCACCAGTACTGCCCACCGCTCCTTCGAGAGCTTCCTGATCGAGCCGCGCGAAGTTCGCCGACAGTCCGCTCCGCGCCCCGCAATGGGGTGACGACCGGTTCAGCTTGTGCCGAGGACGGCGGTGATGGCGCTCAGTCGGATGCCTTCGTTCGCTTGGTAGTGACCGCTGCGGCCGTTGAGTTTGTGCATCCGCTCGTCACCGCTGTGGTGCAGTGCGATCGCCCGCCATTGGTTGTCGAAGACGGGACTTCCGGAGCTGCCGGGCTCGGTCGGTGACCGGTAGTGCACGAACGTTTCGTCGTGGTCGAGGATCTCGTTGTCCTGCAACGAGAACTGCGGCACTTCGATGCCGCGGGGGTGACCGATGACATAGGCCCGTTGGGGTGTCTTGGCGCCGACGGCGGGCGGCTTGTCCGTCACCTCGACGGGCTCCACTCCGGCGGGTGCCTCGTCCAGGAGCAGGACCGTGGCGTCCAGATGATCGGGAGGACTGGTCCACAAGACCTCTCGGATGCTGAAGCGGTAACGGACGTCGTCCTCTTGCAGGGCGTGGAACGCGACGTCGGCGTCGTCCGCGTCCACCCCGCCCGGCACCACGTGGGCGTTGGTCAACACCACCACGTCGTCACGATCCAGGCCGATGTCTCGCGCCCGGACCAGGAACCCGGTACCGACACCTCCGGACAACGGCGTCTCGATCCGGGCGACCGCCCGGCATCTGACCAAGCCACGGCGGTACCACGGCAAGCTGACGTAGCGATCGGCGCCGAAGACCTTCTCCAGGTCCGGGTTGGCAGCCCCGGCGGAGGTCCCGACGCGATCGCGGGCCAGCTCATCCGGGTCGAGGAGCACATCCCCGCCCGTGCGGCTCAGCACACCGGCACGCAGCAGGGGCAGCAGATCCCTGCCCGGTTCAGTCTCGACGTCCAACTGCCAGATCTGACCCAATTGACGCAGCAACGCGTTCAACGCGAACGCGGACACCGTCTCGTCATTCACCAGGGCTTCGGCGCGTTCCTGCGCCGGCCCGGTGCGACCCAACGCGAGATCGGTCTCGACCAGCGTCAGGGAGCTCCACTCGTCGGGGTCGGACGCGTTCAGCCTGACGCTGATCCGTTCCGCCAGCCGGCGGGCCTCCTCCGCGGCGAGCACCTCACCCATCCCGTCCTCGGGGTGGGCGTTCAGGGCCAGACCGTCCCGGGCGGCGCGAGCCGCCAAGGCGACAGCGTTGATCCCGTGCCAGTAGTTGGCCTCGTTCTCGTCGTAGGCGGCGCGGTAGAGGTCATAGGCCTCCTGCAGCAACTGCTCACGTCGCGCAGTGGCCCGGGCCGCCAGGAACAGGTCCTTGGTGCACCGGGCGACCCCACCGCGGGCCTCGCTCCAGTCCTCCGAGTCGGGATCGGCGTTCTCGGCCAGCGCTGCGAACAGGACACGAGCCACCGCCGGGAATCCCCGGTCCACCATCGTCTGCGCCACGGCCCGCTGCACAACCCCATCGCGGACACCGATCGCCATCAGGGAATCGGCCAGCATGACCAGATCGTCGGCACGACGGTTCTGGCGCAGGAAGGCCAGGACCGGGGACCACTCGTTGCGTCCCGGCGGCAACTCACGAGTCTGCAGGTCCTGCACGTAATCTCGACAGATCACGTGGACAAGATCCCAGTCGGTCCCCTGACCGGCGGCCCGCAACCGGGGCATGAGGTCGTTCACGTCAGAACAGCTCCCGCCCCAGGGCCTCGCGCAGGATCTCGCGCACCGCATGCTGACCGAGATAGCTGCTGATGTTGTGCCGCCAGCGCCCCTGGTTTGCCACGATCACGTCGTTGATCATCGGGACGCCGTCCCGACGGAACTGCCCAGCGATCGAGGGGTCGGCGCCGCACACGACGTCCAGCGGGTCCGAAACGTTCCACCATCGCCGACCCGCCAGGCCGCGTTCGGGCCACCCGGTCAGCGTGGTCCAGCGCGGGGCGAGCGCCTGCTGCACCTCCGACAACCCGAGCGGGCTACCAATGGTGACCAAGGCATCCACCGCCGGAACGTCATCCACCTCGGTCAGCACGTCATAGGCAACCACCGTGCCCAGACTGTGCGACACCACCACGTGCGGCCCCGGCTTCACGCTGCCCTGCCGCAGAGCATCCAGTGCCCGACGACGGATGTCACGACGGATACGGAAGCTCTCCCCCGGTCGGGGGGAGTACTCGACGTCATAGAGGTAATGGTGCACGTCGCGCAACAGGATCTTCATCAAACGCTTCTTCAAGAACCCCGGCAGCGGAACCGCTTCCAGCGCCGAGCCCATCACGATCTCGGCCTGCTCAACCTGGGACGCCCCCGGCGCGTCGAGGTCCAGTCCGGTCTCGAGGGCCAGAGCCCCGACGAACCGGCGCTGGTCAGCTGGTAAGTCGCCCATCCAGGCCAAGTCGGCGTCCTCGGCCGGCACCGTGACCTCCAACTGCCCCTCAGTGCTCTCCCGCGCAGACACCGACGACAACGGACTCGAATACAGCATGTCAGCCCAATACACCAACGACATCGACACCCCGGCGGCGTCCAAGTCGAGCCCATCGTTGTCCAACAACCCAACCCGCCACGACTCCAGCAGAGCACCGGACTCCGGCTTGTTACCGATCCCGTGAATGAACGTCACATGCGCCATCAGATCCCCCACCCCACCCGACACCACCGCTACCGCAACGTACTCAGTGAACTCTCCCGCCGGCACTGACACCGGTCAAGGACGCATCAACCCCAGGCAAGCAGCAAGCCGGGTCAGGGCCACAGAACGCTCCACTGACACGGAGTCGTCGAGCATTGAATGGTGGATGACGCACTGACCTCACCCCGGCGGCGCCCGGGTCTGCCGCCAAGCTCGCGGCGCCAGTCCACCTCACACCAGATACCCCGCTGGGTATCCATAGACGGTCTCGCTCAGACCACGAATAGGCCACTGGCACGACCCCTCACTCGAGCTCCGTGCTCGATCAGTCGGCTTCCATGATCGGTGCCACTGTGGACCATCGAGGCCGCTGACCAGCACGAACGCATCTCGATCATCTCCTGCGGACGTGCCTACCGGCCGCATGGGGCCGTGACCAGCGGTGGTGCACACCGCTATCGCATCCACACTCTCAAGATCTTTCTTGTTGATCTTGAATGCAACATAACTGCACGTCAAAGGCATGATCACAGGTCAGCGGAGGGCGAGGGATTCGAACCCCCGAGCACGGATGGTTACGCGCTAGCGGTTTTCAAGGCACTCACTCGAACGTGCGTTGACCTGCAGTGATGCCGGGCCGTGCCGATCACGGACCACGGGTGGCTGTCGTCGGTCGGGCTCGGTCGGCACCGACTGAACGCGACGACGGTAGGTTTGAATCGAGCGGCAGACAAGCCGCAATGATTCAGGAAGAGCCCTTGGAGCACCTCAGGAGTCGCTATTCCACAGATCTTCGGGCAGAACGTCTCCGTAGGGTGCAACGGCGCCACCGAGGGTCTGTCCCATCGATTCAACGAATCCGTGCAGTCCAGCGTGACTCTTAGGGCTCCACGCCCACAAGAAGTCAATCATGTCGTCCGCGGTTCGGGCTTGCGGATCTCGCTGAGAGTTCGCTTCGGCGTTGAATTGACTGTCGAATTGGGCTCGCGCAGAATCATCGTTCATGATGCGAAACCATTGATGCGCGTTGAGCGCGAGATTTATAGCCGTCAACTGCGCTACCGAGTCGATGTTGTGTTGCGACGCGGGCTTGCCGGCCTCCTGAAGGGCGTCGGCATAGAATCCCGGGTGGAGCACGGGAACACCGCGTTCCGAAACGGGAGCCGGGGTCGTGGCTGGCTTTGACTTATTGCCATTAAACAGACCCATCATGGTCCTCCAAGATCAGATTGCCGTGGGACGGAGCGATCGGTTGTTCTTGCCAAGGGCGGGCCATTCGTGATGATTGCATACGTCCACGCGCTGCATCGGCGACGCCCCCGCGTTACCCGTCGATTGTACACTCACAATTCGAACCCACGGGCGTTCTTCACTATCGCTGCCCCCTCGTGCAACCAAATCCCCTCCGGGTCAGACCTGAGTCGTGACACTGAGGTTAGACCGTATGGAGAGTCGGGCTGTTCTTGCGGCCCGTCATCATCCGAGCGGTGAGGGTCGGCGTTCTGGTCACTGGGTCAAGGCTGGGGAGCGTGCCTTGACCCAGTGACCAGAACGCGAAGGCTGCCACGATCGGATGATGCCAGCGGTGTGATCTCGCCGGGTGGTCAGCATCCGGCACCTCGGCTGGCACGTGGTCGCGGGTCACGCACCTGGCACTACTGGTGTGCCCGGGGTGCCGCAGGTGACAGGAGGCGCCGGATGCTCGACGAGCGTACGACGGTAGGGCTGGATGTTCATGCCCGGTCGGTGGTCGCGGAAGCGGTCGACTGGTCCACGGGGCAGGTGTTCTCCACGAGGCTGGTCCCGACCAGCGAGGTGGTCCTGGAGTGGGTCTCGTCGCTTCCCGGGCCGGTGGCGGTCACGTATGAGGCCGGCCCGACGGGATTCGGTCTGGCTCGCGCGTTCACCGCGGCCGGGGTCCGGTGTGTGGTGGTGGCACCTTCGAAGTTGGAGCGGCCGCCCGGTGACCGGGTGAAGACCGACCGTCGGGACGCCCGGCGTCTGGCGCGGCTGCTGCACATCGGGGAAGTCGGCGGGATCCGGGTCCCGACGGTCCAGGAAGAGGACGCCCGGGACCTGGTCCGGGCCCGGGACGACGCCCGCGCGGACTTGATGCGGGCCCGGCATCGGCTCTCGAAACTGTTGCTGCGCCATGGTGTCGTCTACTCCGGTGGGAACGCCTGGACCGGGGACCATGAGCGGTGGCTCCGCGGGCAACGCTTCTCGCGGCCCGGCAGCCGGGCCGCGTTCGATGAGGCTTTCGACGCCGTGCTGTCGGTCACCGCCCGGCGAGACCGTCTCGGTGACGCGATCGAGGCCACCGCCGCCAGCGCCACCTGGGCGCCGATCGTGTCCCGGTTGTGCGCCGTCCGCGGGATCGCGACCTTGACCGGTCTGGGCCTGGCCGTCGAGATCGGCGACTGGGACCGATTCACCGGGGCCAGCATCGGCGCCTACCTGGGGCTGGTCCCCACCGAGTCCTCCAGCGGCGCCAGCCGATCTCAGGGCTCGATCGGCAACACCCACGCCCGGCGGCTGCTGGTCGAGGCCGCCTGGCACCATCGCAAGCCGTTGCGGCCCAGCAAGACCCTCGCGGCCCGACGCGCTCACGTCGCGCCCGCGGTCCGGGCCCGGGGCGAAGCAGCTGACCGTCGCCTCCATCACCGGTGGACCACCATGAGCGCCCGCAACAAGCGATCCACCGTGATCGCCGTCGCGGTCGCCCGAGAACTCGCCGGCTGGTGCTGGAGCCTGGCCACCATGGACGACTAACCCCAGCCCCCGGCCAGCAGCGACCGCTGCCGCACGGGGCCCGCCCCCACAGACCGGCCGGTGGGAGAACCCGGCACGGACAACGCGAGGAACGACCCGCGGCGTCACTATGGGCAACCCGAGCCCCACTGGCTCGAGCGACGCCCGACTTTAGACAGCGGCCCGTTCCCGACGAACAACCGGTCATGCAGGTAACCAACCCGCGCATATCAGTCTCGACCGCGCGTCGACGACGACCCGACCGGACCTCCCACCGGCCCCCCCAACCCCCGCCCGCCCGCCCGAACCACGGGCCGATCAACCCTGCCCCTTGACAGATCGACACGCCATATCAGTGACCACCTTGAGCCCGCCTGCGGCGCATCAGTCGTGCTCAACGCCACCCGTAATACGACAGCGACACTTCGTGACGAAGTGTCGCTGTCGTATTAGACTGCTCCTACTCGGCGGCAACTGAGCCCCGGGGAATCAGGCATCAACTCTCTACACGTTGTGGAGTTGCAGGGGGCCTTATATACGCTCGAATATCTCTCTTCTGCCGCGTTCGTCATCGATTCTCTGCCGCGTAGTCCAATCAGTTCCATCCCAATAGCGCTCTCTTGACTGGATTCTGGGGTCGACGTACCAGCCGGGCCCTTCGAGCAGGTCCGGCTCAGGAATTACTTCTGTGATCCTCTCGGCCAAGAATACGCGATGAAGTGCAACCGCTCCCCAAACCTGAATGGTCAGACAAACCTCGCCTGCTGGAATCCATCCCGGCAGTGAGTACGTCTCATCTCGGGTCATGCTGGCCAGGCTGGGATAGCGTACGACTCGTTCGGAACAATCCAGGTAGATTCGTAGGGCCCGTTCCCTCCCTTCGTCGGAGAGCAGCCCGTCATACGGAGGGCGAATCTCCAGGGTGCCTTCAGACTCAATGCCCATCAACCTGGATAGCTCGACAAGCGTGATGTCATCAGGTGAACGACGAGAGCCGTATAGCGAACTGAGAAGAGACACCGATCCATTTAGGGCGGACCACTTCACCATGGATGGCTCTCGTTGGAAGATCGGGCGCACTATCTCCACGGCACTGGTTAACTCAGGCCCAGGAAATAGCGGCCTTCCGATCGCCTCAATATCCGAGAGTGGATGGTCCTCGAGCGCCCTTACCGCTTCAACAAATAGCCTTTCTCGCCGCGGCGGAGTGCCCGGCCCTTCAGGTCTGGACTGAATATTTCCTCGAGCTGTCAGCCTGGGCCTTTGCCTCGGCTCCCACTTGGCCTTGCTTCTGTTCCCAAACACGCCCATTTGACCTCCACTTGGCTAGGCAGGGCAGGTTAATTCAATAGCCTTCATCACAGCGGCCTCGGGCGGGATGGCGAGAACAACATGGGCTCACCCTCCGCCAACATCTCTAAGTGCTCGTCACCCAGCAACCTAGGCGTTCGATGGATGTCCTTCAAGGCGCTCTAGCTGGGCGACAGCCATCAAGACTACGATAGGACTTTCTCCACTATCCGCCGCGCGTCGAAGGACAGGTCGGCTGTTCCATTTTGTGTGGCAAGTAGCGACCAAGCATTGAGCATTCCCTGGACATCGATGTCTCCGGTCGGATGGCGCATGATAACCAACCCAGGGTCGAGCTTGTCGAGGGTTGGCAGGATGACATTCGCCAAGCAGGTGAGGGATTCATCGGAAATTCTTTGAAGAAGCGTATCGACCCATTCTCCGCGACGCCACGTGGGCTCGAGGTTCATTTTCCAAAAGGACGCGAAAATTGCGATATGGGAAACTAAGTCGACTCGCTTGACGACCTGAGCCTCTTGGGCGGCTCGAGCCAACCACCGCCATGGCCGATCAATACCCGTATCACGGCCCGCGGCGCTCAGCGCGACATAGGTTTCGATCTCGGGTGCGCCGCCAGCGACAGCGAACTCTCGCAGCGCCCCGAAGATTGCATCATTCGTGGTGCCAACCGATCGCTCGAACCTAGTCATCAACAACATGATCTTGTCCAGGTCCAACGGCGGCAGCGTATCGGGACTGCCGGTCGTAGGCAGAGAGGGCGCCGCGTGCGGCTGGTCCTGCGAACTTCCAGAACCGCTGAACGGGGGGTACTCTCGGGACTTCTTACGAAATAGCGACACTGCTACCTCCTGTAGCACTCAATGGATCTGACCCCATCAGGTGTGGCGGCATATGACATCGAGCAAGGCGAACCTGTCATGACCTCGCCCTCTTAGGTTGCGACGCTGCACGAGTCTTGCCCCCAGTCGACCTGAGAACGCCGAGCTAGGATCTCAGCACGTTCAGAGAGATCTTCACTCCAGAGGCAAGACAGCGCAGGCGAATCTCGAAGTCGATGCTGCACCTGTTCATCGATCTCGCCACAGGATTTCCACCGGGGAGTATGGCGATGTCACGGATCTGCTCCACGTGGTACCCGTGTGTAACACTGGTGCGCCTTGTATGACGATCCAGTCAGAGCTACCGGCATCGAGCAGCAAGTCGGCGCCCACAGCGCTCTGGCTTCATCGCGCACGGTCAGGTCAGCCATGAGCCGACGGTCTGGTCGAGCAGGTCGGCGGGAGAGGTGTGCACATCCTCGCGACGCAGGCCCATCAGGCTCACCTGTGCAGCAAATCGGTCGAAAGCCTTCGCGCAGCCTGCCGGGTCGCCGGACGGACAGGCTTGAACGACGTGTACCTGCACTCCAGCGAGCGCGGCCTCCTTGGCCGGCCCGCCGCTGCGGTTCACGGGGACGACGTCGGCCAGGTCACTGACCACCAACACTGATCGGTCGCCCGTCTCGGGCATCGTCCCTAGTACGGCAGCCATGCATCCCAACACGTCAGACCCGTTGGAACGCTGCGCCGTCACCTGACTGACCCGCTTCAACCCTCCGGCGAGAAGATGGTCCCTTTCGTACTGGACCTTCTTGCGTGCCTCGGTGGCGTCCACCCACGCCGCGAGTCGGGTGGTGAAATCGGGGGAGCCGTTGTCCAATGGCTTCCCGGCGGAGACGCCTGGGATGCCCGGCAACACGAGAGTCGCCGTGAAGCCGTCATTGTCGACAGACTGGTACGAGTTGGCTCGGACAATGCGGATCCGAATGTCGAGGGGCGTGCTCGGTGACGACGCCTTCCAGGTAACCCCGCTATCGGCGACGTTGCCCTGACCCCGTAGCGCCCTATCCACGCTGACCGCCGCACGCCGCCCGAGCCGGCGGTCGCCGTCCACCGACCCGGAGGAGTCCAGACAGGCGGCGCGGTACCGCGGGTCCCCGGGCGGGACGGTAGCGGGCAACGACGCGGCTGACCCCACGGCACTCTGCGATCGGGTGTGGATGACGACCGCCGCGCCAGCCGCCACAAATGAGGCGACCCCAGCGATCCCGAGCAGCAGCATCAACGGCCGGTACCTGCCACCATGCTTAGTCGATGAGGGCTGGCTGTTCTGGAGCGGTGCGTCAGGCCCGTCGGCGGGTCGTGCCGTCGGCCCCGACATGAAGTCCGGCAAGCTCATGCCGCCATCCTCACCGCTGTGGTGTCGTGCCAGGTTCAGGCCTGAAAGCAGAGGCGTGGCCTGGTCAAGCGTCCGGTAGCCCGTAGGTCACGAGATAGCTCCACAGGTGTTGCTGCGAGGCGCGCGTCTCGTGATCTTCGGCGATCCAGTCGAGCTGTGCCTGACGTAGAGCGGCGGCCGTCGGCAGCCCGGCGGCGGTGTGCGCGTAGAACCGGCTCATGATATCGGCTGTCGCGCTGTCGTCGATCTGGTGCAACGCACCGACAATGTCGATTGCCCCGCGGAGCTGGAACGCGAGCGGGAAACCACCGAGTTCTCCCCCGGCGTCAGCCCGGATATCGGTGTTGCATGAGGCGCCTGCCACCAGCCGAGGCATGCACCACTGCAGCACGTGGCCGACGTCCAGCCGCTCGCCGTTGGGTAGATCCTTTCGCTGGGTCCAGCCATCGACGCCGCGGTCGCCGTGGACGGCGAGGGCAAGCAGACCAGGACGGATGCCGCTCCAATCCCCACCGAGCAGGCCGCTCAGCTCTCCCAACGAGGTTGCCACCTCGGTGCCCGGATGCGATGCCAACAACGCAGCCAGCTCGCGCCTGGCGTGCGGGAACCGCTCGGTGTCGAAGACGGCGACCGACACAGGTTGGCCGACCGTGCCACTGCGGGATCGGGCCAGCGATTCCAACGTCTGCAGTGACTGTGCGACCGAGACCACGGCGTGGTCCAGCACAAGGTCGTCGCCGAGGGGTAGCGCCGCGAACGGTACCGCGAGCAGTCCGGTGGGAACCACCGCGAGACGCACGGGCGCGCCGCCGGGCGCCCTCCGAAGTGTGTCGAGCAAGGATTCTGGAAACAGCACCTGCGTGAGGTGCTCGAGCCGGGCGAAGAACACATCCTGGCCTTGGTCGGTGCTCAACCCGGCTACCCAAGGCGGCGCTGATACCAGGTCAAGCGTCGTCTGCAGCGGTGCCCCGGTGGACTCCCTGAGGCACAAGTGCCGCAACACCAATAGAGGACCCGATCCGGCGAGGACGCTCAGGGACAGCACAGCCCCCGGCTCCTCACCCAGGACTGCCGCGGCCGCTGAACGCACTGTGTAATGCCTCACCGTGCTCGGATCGAACAGGCCCCGAGCTACCGGGCCCAGCACCCGGCCCGTGACATCCAGTGCCTCTTGCATCCCGGCGGCCAATCGGTCACCACGGACCTGCTCCTCAGTGCGGCCGCGACCGCCGTTTGCGGTTCCGCCGTTTCCCCGTTGCTGCGATGCGCCATTCTCACCTTCTTCAACGCTGGTGACGTCGTCAGCAGTGGCACCTAGCGCCATCGTCAGTTCCCGGAACAGGCCGGCGATGCGGGCAGGGGTCGCCGGGTCGGCCGCGATCGCCCCGAGAACGGTGCCAACCAGGTCACGACGGAGCACTTCAGCTGTGAAATCGGCCAACGCACCATCGCTCGCTGCGACTGCGAGCTCGGCGGTCTCACGCAACCAGCCTCGGTACATCCGATCCAGCACAACGCGGTGGGTCGCGTCCGCTGAAGCACTGAACCGCTGCGCGATGCTGGCCAAAGACGCCTGGCGAGCGACCAATTCCCGCTCCAGCAGCTGTTGCCGATGGGCAGCCGACGGGTCCACGCCCCGTAGACGGCGCAATGCCCAGCCCAAAATCTGTCGTGCATCCACTTCGCTCGCAGGGTCGAGTGACACCGCTCGGTTGCGTGCGGTGTGCACCACCAGACCTGCCACCGCCTTCTCGGCATGCCCCAGCGCGAGCTGCCACCGGTCGCGCGCGCGCTCTGGCGAACCCCGAGCCAGAGCGGCGTCCCCATTGGCGAGATACCAGCGCGCGACTCCCCCGAAAAGGTGGGCTGTCTCGACCGGCGGGGCCTCCGCGGCCAACTCCAGGAGTCGCTCGAGGATGGCCTCATCCTCCGGGTCCCCGTAACGCGCTGCTTTTGTGGCGGCGCGACGTCGCCCCACCTGACGGCGCCAGCGCCGACTGCAGCTGACCATCAACTGACCGACTTCGCTGCGGTCACGCACACCCTCGATCGCATCGAGTTCCACCCGACGGAACTCAACTGCGATCCTGCCGTTGAGGGCTATCTCACGCCAAGCCTCCGTCGCCACGTCCAACCAAGCGCGGGCACGTGGCAGCTGCTCCGGCTCCAGCTGCACGTGGCCGGAGTCTATGAGATTGCGAGCGAGCTCGAATGCATCGTTGCCGATCGCGGTGAGGTGCACCCGCATGCCTCGCTCGTACATCACCTCGATCGCCTCGAGCACCACCTCCGGGGTGACCTCGCGCTCCTCACCCAACTGGGTGACCAAGCGACGACGCAGACGTTCCGCATACAAGGAACTGGACAGGGTCCATTGATCGAGGAACGCGGCGTTGGCCGCCGCCGAGGCAAGCTGACGAAGCTGAGCCGATTCGGGTCCAGCAGCGGCTTCACGCTCCTGCTCCTGGTAAAGGCGCAGCGCAGTGGATGTATCGCCGACCAGGCGTGCCAGCGAGGCGCGTGACGCATAGGCACTCATTCGCAGCACCGGCCGCTCCCGGATCCGAGCGCTCAGTCGAAGGTTGGCGTCGCGCTCCGAAGTGGCTAGCGCGTATAGCCGAAGCATCCGGGCAGCCATCGCCGAGCGGGATCGCGCGAAATACTCCATCACCAGAAGGAACTGCGCGTGCTCGACGAGGAAGGGCGGGTCCGCGGTCGCCCGGCTCAATACGGGGTGCCGTGCGCCGGTTGTTGGCTGCTCCGCGCGAAGGACGAGGGCTAGTGCCCGCTGAGCCATCTCTAGCGATGCCTCGTCCTGCAGCCCATCGCGCAGCAATTGGGAGGCCCTGACCATGGGCCAAGCGGCGAACTCGGGGCCGAATCGCGCCCCTACCGCAGAAGCCTGTTCGAGTAAGGCCAGCTGTTCGCTGAACACGTCCCCGTCGCCATCCGAGCCCGTGTTCTCGCGGTAGTACCGGGTGGCCTGCATTCGGGCCAATAGCTCCCACATGGCGCCGACGTCGTCGCTCCGCTCGCCTGCCCGGGCGAGCAGAGCTGCTGCAGCCGCCCTGATCGGCTGCCGTCCGGGTCGACCACCGGGCAGGTCTGGTTGGGCGACATCGCTGCTGTGCTGGAGCACCCCGTCGACGAGCAGGCATATCTGCGCGAGTCGTCGTCCGGCGTCCTCGCCAGGATCGGCGTACAGATCAGCGAGGTACGCCTCCCAAGCGGCACGCCCCTCCCCAAACTCAATCACGATGGTTGACCTGCAGCACTGGCTTGCTCGCGCCCCGAACCAGTGTCAGCACCGGGGCGGCCAGTTCGGCCCGGCCCTCCGCTACGCCATCTACAGCCTCGAACGCCAAGGGCACCACTATCTCACCCGCGGGGGTAGGTACCGAGACCTGCAATGTTCTGACTTCCTTCCGGAAGCCCCCGGCCACAACCAGCCGGGCGAGGATTCCGGTGCCGCCAGCCTCGAGCGTCAAGAGCAGCGCCGCGGGCCGCTGCCGTCGCAGCCGTCGCCTCCCGCTCAGCCGCTCGAATAGCGCGTCGTCCAGCGTCACTCGATAGGTGTTGCCCATAGCAGGGGATGCACTTCCGACGCCGCGTGTCGCCTCTTCCTGCCGCGTCGGGACGAGGACATGCAGCTCAGGGATGCCCAGCTCCACAGCCCACGCCTGGACCATCTCCTCTAGGTGCCGCAGCTCATCATCCACACCAGCCGAGTCCAGGTCCCGCAAGCGGCGCCGCCGAAGGGTGTCCAGCTCGGCGAGGGTAGGACGACCGTGACCTTGAGCGGAGTGGGCCACGGTCAGCTCAGCTGCGGTCACCTCCAGGCGCTCGCGGGTAAACCTGACCTGGGCTCCGCGCACACGCTCGACCGCGCCGGGCGATGGGTCTATAGCCAGAGCCGCCGCAAGACTGTCGAGGACCTGGACCAACGGGCGAGGTCCGCTCTCAGGAAAAGTTAGCTCGCCGGTCACCGTCCGAGCGACCGCATTGGGCTGCAGGCCCCCAACTGCCAACACCGCGCCGGTCTCCGCATCGAGCGCCCGCACGATCAGGCGGCTCAGCACAGGACTGTCCACAGATATCCCTGCCGACAGATCGCAAGTCAAGAGCGCCGAGCCCTGGGCGAATGCCACCCGCAGCGGCCCGACGAGGGTACGAGACGGGATGAGTCTCGGGTCCAGTGGGTGCTCGACCACATGCAGCCCATGGTCACCATGCGCCCCGGAACTCCGCTCCGGGATCGACCCACCGCCAGAGGACGTGGACGTCGCCCGCAGCTGGGCCGTCGGCAGAGCGGGCAGTCGTAGACCTAGCGTCGTCGCCACCCAACGAAGCTCATCGACCACAGCAACCGGGGGAGGGCGCTCCTCGGCGAGGAGCTCGCTCGCCAGGCTGCGCAACCGGTCGAGAACCGCAGCGTCACGCGATTCGCGGTCAAGCCCGAGCGCCGAGTCCGCCGACAACCGATCGGCGTTCATGAGTTCGGCGTCCAGGACATCGTCGAACCATCGGTCGACTGCGCCAACTACGCACCGCCGCACCCAAGCTGGCGGGACGGCTGGTAGCGCACCCTCTGCCACGACGGCACGCCGTAACTGCTCTGCCCAGGACCGCACCTCAGGGTCCGCGATCTGCGCCCGGCTGAGGAATACCTCTAGCGGCACGCTCGGGCTCAGCGCGTCGACGAGCAGCGAGCCACCTTGCGGTAACCGGACCGCCACGGGCAGGACAGCCCGGTCGGCTCCTGGACCCAGAACGGCGCCATTCGCCGAAAGCCGCTGTACGCGTGGGAACGTCATGCCTCCTCCACCTGCTGGGCGGCAGCAATGAGCGCGTGAATGGCGAGTCGGCACGCGCTCAGCTGTTCCAGCGACGGCAATTCTGAGAGCCAAGTGACTGACGAGGGCTCGTCCGGCTGCACGCCGACTGGGGGCGTCAACAGCCTGCGAGCCGATGGCGTCACGACCAATGCGGCTGCGCGGTCTATTAGCGTTCCAATGTCCAGGCCCTCGGCACGAAGCATCTGAACATCGTCTCGGAAATTCTCCAGCACCCGATTCGCGGTTGTTTCACGCAGGTCATAGACCTGAACCTTGGCGCTGTTCAGCTGCTCGAGTGCCCTGTCTATTTCCGTGCACACATCAGGATCGATCCCGCTCTCCGGGTCATATTCCTGCAAACCGTCGAGGAGGTCGATCAGAAACCTCATGCCCTCGTCATAGCCATGCTCGTCCGCCTTCTCCGGCGGCCAAGGGAACCGCATTAGCAGACTGCGTTGGTCCGCTTTCTCGGGCGGCAGGTCCCGCTCCAGCGTAGCGTCCACGACCGCCCGCACCCGCACATGCGCGACGCGTTCGACGGGGTAGTCGTTCGCAGACCACCAGTCGTTCCTGATCTCGGCCAGGGTCCAGATCGGATAGTTCTCGGTAGAGGTGGGAGCGTTCGTATTGCGGCCGACATGGGCTTGACGCAGCGAATTCACGACTCGGGTGGCTGTGTCCGGGGCGGCATTCAAGGTTCGTCGCAGCTGAGCCAGGTTCGTCGAACCTGTGGCCCCGGCGCTGGGCTTGATCGTGTCGAGGATCGACTCCGACAACTCGTCCAGCCTGGTCGACCAGCCTTCCCGCGGTGCATATGGCGCAAGAGCCCAGCGACGCTCGGCAACGAAGTCGTCCTCACCGGGGTCCGAATCGGGCGTCATGAGCGCAGCATGGGCTTGTGCCCACGAACGTGCCGCAACGAGCATGGCAACCTCACCCGAGGCGTCAAAGACTCGACGGCTCTTGGCACCCAAGTCTGTTACCCGGAGTGCGTCAATGCGGTGGACCCAGGCTTTACCGAAGACACGCCGTAGCAGCTGGCTGCACACCCTTTCGGTGCGGGATCTGGGAGGCCTGCCACGCGTCGCCGGCTTCGGGCTGTGGGCCACCTCCTCGGTGCCGATATCCCTGATCACGGCTCGTATGGTAGTCATGATCGCGCGGATTCAAGGGTTACTCTCGAGGACTCAATGACCGGAAGCAGCCGGACTTGGCGGAGAAGGTCAGCCGCGACGGCGCTCGCACCAGGAAGCACCTGTGCGCCGCTGCTGGCGCCGGACAGGGGCTGCATCGAGACAGGTCCGCACATGACCGTCGGCAATTGCCCGGAGGCGTTGCCGCGCCGCCCGTCGGCCCCCAGGACCCGCTGCGCCGGTTCTTTGCTGGGAGTCAGCCTGGCAGCGGACGCATGGTCCTCCCGGCGTCTGTCAAGGTCGGCGGATGCCAGCGCGTGCACGAGTAGGACGGCGGTCAGCCGAGCGGGCCGAACTGACAACCCGTAAGGATCTGGCGACAGGCCCGCCAGCACCTGACGGATCGGGTGGCACACGAGCGACACGGCCCGCGAGTGCAGGTCCGGGTTCGCGGCAACGAGCATGCCGCCCTCGTCGGTGGTGAGCGTCTTGCCCGGCCCGAAGCTGAAGACCGCGAGATCGCCGAGTACACCAGCTGGCACGCCGTCCAAGGTGCTGCCCAGGGCACCGGCACAGTCCTCCAGCACAGGCAGGCCGGGAAGTGCCTGTCGCAACCTCGGCACGTCGGCGCACACGCCGTGCAGGTGGCAGGCCACTACGCAGCGCGTTCGCGGGCCCGTGGACGCCGAGGCTGCGCGAGGGTCGATTGTCAGCGTCTCAGCGTCGACGGGCACTGGAACGGGTACGGCTCCGAGCGAGAGGACTGCGGCTCGCGTCGCTGGCCAATCGATCTCCGGGACGAGCACCTCGTCACCTTGGCCTACGCCGATCACTTGAAGAGCTACTCGCAGGCCGGATGTTGCGTTCGGGAGCAGCAATGCGGGCCGGCCCCGTACCAGCGCCGAGAAGCGTCGCTCCGCCTCGGCGATTGCACCACCACCGGTGATCGCGCTGGTGGGTGAGGCACTGTTAATCGAGAGCCAGTAGTCCAGAGCGGCGCGGACCCCGTCCGCCCAGACCTGGTCGGGATGGTCTGCGCGCTGTGTCACCGGTAACTCAGGAAGTGACCCCTCAGCGATAGACACCCGCAGTCTCCAATTCGTGGATTCTCGTCTGGACGGCGCCGATGTCCACCGCGCCAGAGGGCGTCAGGTATGCCTGCAGCCTTGCCGGTGGGTCATAGCTCTCGCCGAGCAACTGTGCGGCGATCCAAGGCAACACGCTCGCGTCCGGTGCCATGCTCAGCGCACTCAGCGTGGAGTACTCGGTGGCTGCGTTCCAGTCCTGGTTGGCACGCAGGGCCAAGGCGGTCTCGATGTCCTCGGGGCGGACCACGCGCTCCCCCGCCCGCAAGGCGTTCCGCCACGCTGACTCCAGAACGGACTGAGCGCTCCGGCCAGATAGCACTCCGCCCGCCGCAACGAACCGGGTGAGCACGCCTACGTGGTCGCCGTCGATCGGGATGGCCTCCGGCTGCCGCCGAGCGTGCATGGCCATGATCTTCGCGAGTTCGGGGCCGGAGCCGAACAGGACCGGCAGGAACGCAGAGAAGCGGGAACGTGCCGCCGGGTCCAGTCGCTGTGGCACGTTGGTCGTTGCGACCACTGAGATCCCGTCGTCGGCGTTTGGGTCGCTGAGAAACTCGAACAGCATGGCGCGCAGTGCCAGGTGTGCCTCATTGCCGGTCCGGCCGGACCCGTCCCTGGCTCCGAGCGGCCCTTGGTCGGCTTCGTCGATCAGCACGGTTACCGGAGCCATTGAGCACAGCAGGCTGAGCGCGCGCCGCATGTTGGATTCGGACTCGCCCAGCAGCGAACCGTGCACTTGGCCGAACCGCACCAGGGGCACGCCGAGGAACCCGGCGATCCTCTGCGCTGCGTATGTCTTACCGGTCCCGGGCGGCCCGGCGAGGCAGATCCGGACCGAGCCACGTCCGGCGAGGCGTAGGTCGCTCAGATACAGTCTGAGGCCCGGAAGGCCGGCGATGTCATCCATCACGCCCGCGCAGTTGAGCAGTTCCAGCGCGCCGCCGCTTCTCTCCTGGATCCTGCTTGCCTTCAGCGCCGCCAGTGTGTGTACCGTCACCGGATTTGCGTTGCTGCTCACGGCCAGCTCATGCAGATCGCGTAGCAGCAGCCCACCGGTGACTCGCGCCGCTCGCTCGACCGTCACGTCCCCGTCCAGGCGAAGTGCATGAACGCGCCGCGACTCCGTGCGCCGGCGCACGAACAGCACCCGTTCGGTCTGGTCCGGTGGGTCGACGGTGATCGTTCGGTAGCCGGGCTGGTTCCGCAACTGCGCTGGCAGGCTGTCGGATCGGTCCACCAGAACCGCCTGGAGGCCGTGACGCTGCCAGCCCTTGGCGTCGGCAGTCAGGCACCTGAGGTTCTCGAGGAGACTCGCCCGGCCGTGGTCGGCGGCGGCCAAGCCTTCGGCAGGGAGGACCGAGTCGAGGTAGTCGAGCAACAGTACGGACGGCACCGCTGCGGACCGCAGGTCCTGGATCACCCGGGTGATCGTCTCGTCAGGCAGCTCCTCGGCTGGACCTGGTCGCAGCGCCACACTGCCACCGTCGCGGAGGGTGGGCAGCGACTGGGCACCCACGCCCAGGCGGTAAAACACGAGACCGAGCCCACGTCGGGCGCAGTGGCTGCGGATGGCATCCACGAGCCACAGCGCTCGCCCCTGGGCGTCGATCAGCAAGTCGTGTACACCTGGACCGGTGAGCAGCACTTGACTGCTGGCCGCGCGGGCCTGGTCCAGGGCCGTCTCCAGCGCCGCCGTGCGGCCGCGCATCCCGTGCGGAGTGCGTGCGCTGACGCTCCCGCCGTTCGGGGTGACAGCGCGGACTTGAGCGACGCCGTTCACGCCGCCCCACCACTAACCCGTCGCCGGCTCGCCGGGGCCGCGTCTGCGCGGCGCCGCACCCGGCGTTCATCCGCGTTCAATGCTCCGCCGCGGGCCGGGCACATGGGATCTCGGTGTGACGCGGCGACAAGCAAGCGCAACCCGTCGTTCCGACCGTCGTGCCGGTCCTCGTACGTGGTCTCGAGCGCGATCCCCGCGGCGGCCAGCGTGTGCACCAGGTCGGCGTCCACAGCCTGGCAGGAGTTTCCGGCCAGGCCCGCGTACTCTCGCTCGACGCTGCCGTCGTCGCGCACCTCGACATACATGACCTCGTCCCCCCGGCGCAAGTCGAGCACGGTAGCTGTCTTGCCCTCGCAGATCGTCGTCGCGAATCCTTGGGCCGGGGAGGCGCCGAAGTCCCGGATCGCGTCGGCGACCACGCGCCGGGAGGCCCCAGCCATTGCAGCCTGGGCCGTCGCGACGGCCCGCTCGGCGTTGCGGCGCATCTCTGCCATGCCCGCCGTGCCGGATGCTCTCGAATTGAGCACCCCGACCCATGCCTCGGGCGCCAGGGCCTGCAGCACCCCAGCGGACTGCTGCAGCGCAGCATTCAGTGCCTCCGTTTGGGTGTGCATTTCGACCGCCCGGCGTGCCTGAGCGACGAGCTCTACGCAGTCGGTGCTGACGGCCAGTAGGGCACAGGCTTGCTCGGCGGCACGGGCCACGATCCGGGAACGAGCGGAGACAAAGGTACTCATGGTGTGTCCTTCCGGCTGGAGGGTCAACGCGCGTTGTCGAGGTAGTCGAGTTCGTCGGCGGGCCGTGGCTCGGGAACATGGCCGACGGCCTGCTCGACGGGGCATACCGCAGGGGACTCAGCGGGCGAGTCCAGCGAGTCCAGCGCATCGGTCAGGTCGACGACCTCGGCCGGCCGTGCGGGCGGCCGCGCCCGTTCAGGGACCGCGATGCCAGGTCTGTCTTGCTCCGCGGCCGGCGTCGCGGTGTCCGGGATGCCGGGCGGCGGCGGCCCAGCACGATCCGCTGCTGGATTCGTCCCGGCGTCCAGAGCCGGCTTGGGACCGTGGCTTCCCGATGGCTCCCCTTCCGTGATCCTGATGAGCATCTCGGCAGCCACCCGTGGCAGCTGCACCCGCGCCATCGCCTGCTGGATGACGCCCTCAGGGTCGGGCACGCGGTACGAGACGAGCGTGTCGTAGAGGGCGGCACACATCTGCGCGACGCAGGCGCGCAGTTCCTCTTGCGCCGCGGCTTTGTGGTCCGCGAGCACAAGCGTCTTGTCCTGCGCCGCCTCGAGCCGGCGCCGAGCAGTTCGCCAGGGAAGCATGGCGGAGGCCCAGAGTCCCCCCTCGACCAGCGGCAGTTCGGCGATCGTCATGATCAGCACGAACAGCCGGTCCGTTTCGGCTGCGGCCTTGGCCTCGGCGTTTGCCTTGCTCAGCTTGGCCTGTGCTGCCGTCAGTGTCTGGTTCGCACCCGCTACTCCTGATGCCATCTGCGCCTTCGCCAGGTCGACCTCCGCCTGCGCATTTAGGGACGCCGTGCGGTGTTCCGGGGCGGAGCGGTTCGGTGCCAGGTAAGCCAGGAACAGCACGCCCAGTGCCAGCGCCGCCGCGCTCAGCAGTAGCACGTTGGTACGAACGAATGTCCGGTCGGCGAGCGCCCCGTGAAGCCCGAGTCCCAAGCTGAGGCCGACGCCGCAGACCGCCACATACAGCACGCTCACGGGAGCGAAGAAGGCCGCGAGCAACTGCCCCTGCACCGGCGCAAAGATCTGGAAGTCGAGCAGACAGGCTACGATCCCGAATGGGACGAGCAGTGCAGCAGCAAACACCACAATGCTGCGGCCCGCGCCGCTGCGCAGCCAGGTAGGCAGGCGATCAAGCGCTTCATCGGCGCTGGCACGGAGTGTGTCAACGCTCTCTCGTGCGACCTGCGCGTGCCAATCGGCCCGCTGCCCCCTCTCGATCAGTCCCGAGAGCCTGCCTGCGAAGCCGTGCAACACCGCCGTGGCGGCGTTCTCGACCGGCAACGCTCGCCAGTTCTGAGCGGTTTCCCCAGCCAGGGCAAGCGCTGTCCGCTGCGCAAGCGCCTCCCTCTCGCGGAGATCCTGCTCGGCCACTGCTGCAAGCTGACGTTCGGCTGCCAGTTCCTCAGACCGCCGCTCCGCGCGCCGGACGTAGCCGGCATACAGGCTGGCCATGGCGATACAGGCAGGAACGGCCAACAGAACAAGGACCACTGTGGTCACGGGGCTACCTCCTCGGAGGGGCGGTAGGCCCAGTTCACCGGGGCGCGGCCCCGTGGGAGTTCAGGCCGGAATCCGCCCAGGCGCGCTGGAGTCGACACTCAACTCACCGTGGCAGGCGCGACACCAAGACGGAGGTATGGCCGATGGCCGGGAACAAGAGCCAACAGGCAAAGGCGCAGAGCACCGCTCGCAAGGCTGCGCAACAGGACCGCGGATCGAACAAGTTCAAGAACAACAGCAACAAGCACAACGGCGGCAGCCGCGGCCAAAGCGGTCAACCTAAGCACTGAGCTTGCGTAGACGCCGACAGCGAGCAACGGGTTTCAGTATCGGCCCACTTCGCCCAGCTATGGGCCTTGGTCGTGCCACTGGCACCTCAGCATCGAACATCAATCGACGCCTTCACACCGACGAAATCGATGAATGCCTCGACAGCAGCTGAACTTTGAGCGATCATCATGGCTGCCGTCAGTGTCCAGTCGAGATCAACTCCATGATCAAGGCCCCCGGCATCAGAGGAAGGAACCCAGCGTGGCTTGTGCATGCGAGAAGGACCGCGGGAAGGGTAATATTTGCGCTCACTGCAAGGAGGGCAACCATAAGGCATGCTCTTCATTCGGACGTTGCTCCTAACCCTGAGCAATGGAGCGGTGGAGTGTCAGGCGGTCGTACTCGAAGCCGCCTGACACCCACGAGCAACAGCACCAGAAACGTAAGGCATGCTTCATTTGGGGACGTTCAGCCAGCAAGTGGCAAGTGACCAAGCTTATGGCCCGGGAGTCTTCAATACTGTTCCCTGACGTCTGCCTCAAGAGCCTCCATTCCATTCCTGCGCAAGCCGGCGACCGAGCACAATGGTCAATGCAGTCGGGATGCTGACCACTCCGAAAGGAAACGGAAGAATGACCGGATATGACCCGTCATGCGGGAACTGTCACCGGTGCCCGAAGTGCGGTGGTGACGGCACTGTGACGAATGTCAAGTACGAAAAGAATTGGAAGGGTGAACAGGTTCGAGTCGAGCGGCGGGAGACGTGCCCGTCCTGCCGTGGTGTCGGCGGTCGCGTCGGTGTCGGCCCCCACAAGCACCGCTAGCCGCGGCGACAAGTACGTCACCGTGATCATCGCTCTGACCCGATCCGAGATGGAAACGGCACCGCGCGGTTACTGGACATGGCCGAACGCCGCTAGAAGCGGGCGCTCACGATCAAGCTCACCGATCGGACGAGACCTGGCGCCAAGGGCTAGAAATCGTTGCGATGGAGGGTTCACCGGGCTCAAGACCGCCACCACCGAGGAGCTACCCAACGCGCAGGGGTGTGTCCACCAGCGAATGATCGCCGTTTACCGCGAACCCGACCGCGGGCAGTGACGCCGGCTGATGGCGGCGCTGATCGACTCCGCCCCGACACAGGGGGTGAACATCCACAATACCCGACCGTGAACGCAGGCTCACCTCACCCGTGAATGATCAAGATGAGTGATAGAAACCGGCAGCCATGCCGAGGGCCAATGCCGTCTGCACGACATCGGCCGGATCAACGTCTGGAAGTGGCCACGACTCCTGATACATCACGGGGAAGGGTTCCTTCTCGTGTATCACGACACCGCCGCGCAGCATCCCCGCCATCGAGCAGGCCAGGGGGAGATTCACGTGTTCCAGCGACCCCAATATGACCTTCATCTCTAGATGGAAATGGCTGGACCAAATGCGTGTCCCCACCGAAACCATGAGCAGGATCACTTGATCCTGCTTCGAACCGGGGACTTGAAACATCTCGAAATTCTGTGATTCCGGCCCTCTGGGATAAGCGGCTTCAAGGGCGTTCAGGGCACTCGAGTAGGCCTCGAAGTCCGCCTCGGTTGGTTCCACGTCCTTCATCATTTCCTTTCAACTTCGGTTGATGCTCCCGTGGGCGCTTGACTCGCCCCAGCGGTCGTTCTCTGGCCACAAGCCCGCGAGGTTAGTGCTTGGTCACACTCAGCGAGGAGTCGATCTGGCGGAGGCCAGCTTCGACGCGCTGCATCGCGGGACGTATGAACCGTGCGTCAGAGGTGAACCCCACCCGTCTTCCGGACTGGGCGAGGTGCATCCGGCAAATGGTCCGTCCATCTCCACTGGGTTGGGTCCGGAACTCGACCTTGCTTCCCACGGCAGAGTCTTCTTCCGGGCCGCCCTGACCGGTCAGCGCTGTCAGGGCGCCGATAGCGCCGCCCCGGCCCTGATATACGGCATCCGCGCCGCCGCCGAAAGGGACGACCTTCCAGGACGACGCCGTCAGGCTGAACTTCGACCCCCCCGTCATAGCCTGGGCGAATGCAGTGATGCAATCGCTGGCGGGAGCGTTCACATGGAACTCCCAGCTGGCCCTGTGGTCCATCAGACCCATGGTGATCAAACCTCTCTGTTGTGTTTCTCGATGCCGATCAAGGTTGCGTGCCCGTAGACCGAGGGTGTCCCCGCCGGACCAGGGTGGTCAGGGAGTGAAGTTCGGGAGGTCCAGCGGGATGAACGCCTTGAGCTGTTGCTCGCACCATGGCGGCTCACAGCGCATGGCCTCTGCTACCTCGACATAGAGCCCATACAGGTCCGGGGCGCTCTGCCAGGGCCGTCGCACGGCATCGGCCCAGCTCGCCCCTGGGGTGACAACGATGGCCTGGAACGCACCTGGCGCTGCGAACACATAGATGTCGTTGTTGTTGCCGTCTGGCCCCATGTGCGCCAACCGACGGCGTTCACCTGGGGCTAGTGGCGTCACCGACCCCTCCCGCGGTGGCCGAGGTGCCCGACGCGTCAGGTAGTCCTCACCGGGGTGGTGGGCGACCCACCAGTCGATCTCCCTCATCGACAGGTACACGAAGTTGATGTTGCGTGAGCGGAGGAAAGCGAAGGCGAGATCGCTCACCTCGTCGAAGACCGCCTGGATCTCCCCGGGTCCCAGCAAGGAGTTCAGCAGCCGCATCCCCCCATAGGACACCCAACCACCACGGTGACGGGCCGCCGTCATGACCTCCTGCGCAAACCGGGTCGGTCCCGCGATGGCTTGCCGGTAATACTTGAGTTCGATCTGAGGGCCGACAGCACGCGCCCGATCAGGAGCCTTCAGGGGCCGGACCTCATACAGCCCGAACTGATACAGGTCCTCCTCCAACTCACCCCACCCGCGGGTGACTGTTCCCGCGCCCTGGCGGCCACGGCCGAACCTGTCAAGCAACCCCATGTACCCTCCGCCCTCCGATCCCCCTATTGCACGAGCAAACGGCTCTCCACAGGTCAGCGACCTTCATCGGAACCCGCGCGCTGGCCTTGCCTGCATGGCCTTCCCTCAAACTCAGGCGCCCCCAGGCAACCCAGCCAGCTGGTGCACCACCGTGTCGCCCACGACAGACCCCTCCCCTGCCCGGCGCTCGTGTCGTTGACTGCGGGGCTAGCCAATGCTACGGATCAACAGCGGCCAAGTGTTCTCGTTCGCCCATTTCAGTGCCCCGCACCGAGGTACCCGCTGTTCACAGGTGGGCCGAAGTCCTTGCGGTGTCGACCACAGACGATGACCGTGGGTCCGGGCATCTGGAACATCAGGAAGGAAGGGGCGAAGCGAGGACTTCCCCACATTGGTAGCAGGTAGAGTTCGGAGCTTGACCCGGTTTCCCGGACACCTGATCTGAGATGATGATCTTCATCTTGGGAAGGAGTCCTGTATGCCTGCAGCACACCCACCGGAGTTCCGTCGCCGAGCGGTCGAGTTGGCCCGCCTCGGGGACAAACCGATCGCGGCGATCGCGAAGGATCTGGGGATCAGTGAGTCGTGCCTGCGGAACTGGATGGCCAAGGACGATGTCGACGCCGGCCGCGCCGAGGGCCTGAGCAGCCCGGAGCGGGCCGAGCTGGTCCGGTTGCGCCGCGAGGTCCGGGTCCAGGCCATGGAGATCGAGATCCTCAAACGGGCCAGTGCCTACTTCGCGCGGGAGAACATCCTGCCCAAGAGCGACCCAAAATGACGTACCGGTTGGTCCGTGAACTCGCCGACGACAGCGACCTGGAGGTCGATGTCGCGGTGGCCTGCCGGGTGCTCGAGGTCTCACGCTCGGGCTACTACGAGTGGCGCGACCGGCCCGATTCGGCTCGTGCGGTGGCCGACGCCGAGCTGGTGGAGACCATCACCGCCGGTCCACGAAGGCTCCCGCGGCACCTACGGGTCCCCGCGGGTGCACGCCGAACTCCGGCTCGGCCTGGACCACCGGTGCGGCCGCAAACGGGTGGCACGGTTGATGCGCGCGAACGGTCTGGTCGGGGTCGGCGGGAAACGCAAGACGCGCCGACGCCCCGACACCGCCACCCACGACGACCTGGTGCAGCGCCGGTTCGTCGCCGACGCCCCGGACCGGTTGTGGTGCACCGATGTCACCGAACACCCCACGGGTGAGGGGAAGGTGTACTGCTGCGCGGTGCTGGACGTGTTCTCCCGCACCGTGGTGGGCTGGTCGATCGCTGATCACATGCGCTCGGACCTGGTCGTGGACGCCCTGGAGATGGCCCGCTGGCGGCGCCGCCCCGAACCCGGCGTGATCGTGCACTCCGACCGCGGAAGCCAATACACCAGTTGGGTTTTCGGTCACCGACTCCGCACCGCGGCGCTACTCGGATCCATGGGACGGGTCGCCTCGAGCGTGGACAACGGCATGATCGAACTTGGGAGGAGCGCAGGCCGCTGAGTGGAGTTGATGCTTGCCGCCGCGTTCGAAAGCCGCCAACGCGGCCGGGAAGAACGACTTGAGCAGCGCACGGATCCGATTGCACAGCTCGGTGCGTTCCCAGATCGCGTCCTGCTGCGCCCGCGTCAGCACCCGCAGGGCCTGCACCTGCGCCGTGTCCTGGGGCAGCGGCCGGTGCGCCGACCGATCGGTGCGCAGCACATCGGCCAACACCATCGCGTCGAACGCGTCGGACTTGCCGCCGCTGGAACGGTACCGGTCCCGGTACCGCGAGACCGCCAACGGGTTGATCGCGAACACCATGCGGCCCGCGGCCCGCAACCCAGCCACCAGCAGGCCACCACTGGTCTCGATCGCCACCGGCAACGCTCTCGGAGCCCGATCATGAGCAGCGAGCAGCTCCAGCAGCCGGGTCAACCCCGCCGCATCATGAGTGATCCGCTCCGCCACCACCACGGCACCGGTCTCGTCGACGATCGCCACATCATGGTGATCCTCGGCCCAGTCGATCCCGCAGGCCACACCCGTCATCGGTCAGGCTCCCCTCTGCTGCATCGAATTCACCCGGGGGTCACAGCGCCCTAATGGACAGTGCTCCAGGCACGACATCCCACGAGCCGTTACCCCCGCTGCCTGCGGCGCCTGCACCCGAGCAAGACTCTGCGGTCTACGAACAATCGATGACTGAACCCCGCCGGCCAACCCTGCCAGCCTTCAGCGAACAATGATCAACGCCGTGCAGACACGCCGCCCGACTGAACCGAACAGCCGGACGGCGAGCCGCGCGGGCGCCCCTCTCGATCTCAGACCTGACCGGCCAAGCGTTCTACAGGCGTCCCTACAGATGCCATTAAGGGTTCTACAACCGCACCCGCCGCCACTCCGCCCTGGGCTGGATCAGCCCCCTACAGTTCGAGAACACCCACCACCAACGAACCCTCGACTCCTCAGCCCCGTGTCAGTAGAACCGGGGCAACATCAAGGTGTCCGGGAAACCGGGTCAAGCTCCATGCCCTCCCCCATCGAACTCATTCCCCGTAGCCGATTCTGAACGAGATGGACCGAGAATGCAGGAGAGTCGGCAAATCCCACCGAACGTTCTCTTCTCGCCACCACCGCATCAGAACTCACGATGAGCTTCAATCAGGACATTTCATATCGTTTGTGGAAAATGACGGCGAGTAGCGGGCGCCGCGGAAACGCAGACGCGAGCCGGGCAGGCCCTCGGGGGCCTGCCCGGCTCGCGTGCTGTCGGAGATCACCGATCGCCGTAGATGTACTTCGTTCCCGCGGGGACGGTCACCCAGTGGTCGGTCATGACGGCGCCTTTGAAGTTCCAGTTGTAATCCTGGATCCGCACGGAGGTCGCGTTGTAGTCGATCACCCAGGCGACGTGGCCGACACTCGAGCCGAAGGCTCCGGCAGGGAAGACCGCGACCGAGCTCAACGCCGGGGCGCTGCTGACGTGCCAGCCGGCTGCGGCCGCCTGCGAGGCCCACTGGTAGGCGTTCCCGTACACGGGCATGTAGAGCCCGGTGAAACCCTTCATGCGTTGCTCGGCGTAGTAGGTGCACTGATTGGAGTAGTTGGCCGCGAAGGGGTTGTAGCCGATGGACTGTGCGGACGAGGGTCGCCCGCACCCGGGGATGCGGCGGTCGAACTGGGCGTATGGCGTCTCCTGCACGAACAGATCGGAGATGTAGCCACCCCAGGCCGGCACACGGTCCCACACCGGCGAGGTGCCGAAACCTGACTGTGTGACGGTCTGCCCCGGCGTCTGGCAGGCGATGTCGATCGCCGTGCCTGAGGCGGTGATGGTGTTCACCTGGGTGGTGGCAGTGGAGGCTCCACTGCGCACCCGAACACCGGCGGCGCTGGTGTGGTAGCCCGCCACCGCTTGAGCCATGGGGGCGAGAGCGACGAGACCGGCCGTGGCCAGGCTCGCGCCGGTGATCAGTAGCCGCGGCCTGCGGACGGTGCGGGTCGTGGGCATCATGCTGGCACTACCTCCTCATCTGCGGCCGCTCGGCCGCATGAGGAGACCCTCCCGCCGCCGCGGAGTCGATCACATCCGGCAGATCACCCAACTTGCGCGGCATGCTCAGCTCAGGCGTCGACGGCGCCGTCGCGGCAAGTGCCTCGGGTCGACGAGGTCGCCGTCCTCGAGACCGAGGTCATGCAGCAGTTGCCCCGTCCCATGCTCACGCAGGTAGTCGGCGTAGACGAGCCCGACCGCCGCGATATGGGATTCAACCGTCTTGGTCGAGAGGCTGAGCCGCGAAGCAATGCGTTGGCGGTCGAATCCGCTCGCCCTCAGCTTGAGGACATCGATCTGACGGTCGGTCAGTGCAAGACCATTGCTGCGCAAGGCATTCAGTCGGGCGAGCAGACCGGCGGCAGCAGGCGTTACGAACGTGGCGCCCTCCCCGACCTGAAGCAGCCCCTCCACTAGGTCCTCGAGCGAGTCCGCCTTGAAGACCAGACCTTTGGCTCCGATGGCCATGCATGCCGCCAAGACCTCGAGGCGCTGCTCGTTGGTGTAGATCAGGATCGGCAGCCCGAAGCGCAGCGCGTACAGCACTGCCGCGGTGCCCTGGACGACGTCCTGGTCGGGACTCGAGGCGGTCCGCAGCCGCAGATCGACAACGATGGCCGAACAGTCCGTCGCGACCGTGGCGGGGAGGTGTTCCACCCTGGGCACGACGGCCACGGCCCTGACACGCGGATCGATGCCGTCCAGAAATGCCCTGCGCATCAACGTGTCGTCGTCCACTACCGCGATAGCGATCACTGTCGTGTCCTTCCCCGGGTTCGCACCCAGGGCGGCGCGAACTACCTGGCGGGCGAGCTACCGGTCGTCAGCCATGGCGCCCCATGATGATCCAACGCTGCGGCTTTCGCATCCGGCAGATGCCCCAAGCGCACACGGTGCGAGCAGCACGCCTGCGGACATCAGCTCGACGGCGGACCGCCGCTCGGTGGCCCGGACAGTTCGACACTCACGCCTTGCCGCGGCACCGCATCGATCACCACCTGTCCGCCGACCTGGCGAATGGCCTGAACGACTTGAGCCGACAGACCGTGACCGTAGGAGGTGCGCCTCGGATCGAAGCCTGGCCCTCGATCGGTGACCCGAACGGTCCACTGCCCTGGGCCGACCTCGGCGAAAACGTCGACGGGCGTTCCCCGCCCGGCGTAGCGCAGCGTATTGGCGAAGACCGTCCGCACGGCCGACTCGATGGCGATGAGAACGCGCGATTCCATGGCGCCATGCAACTCTCCCAAGACGAGATGGATGGGCAGATCGGGGAACTGGTCACGAAGACGCACGAGCACGTCCTCGAGGTCACCGACGGCGCGGGCGCGGCCCTGGAGGAACGTCCGGAAGTCAGAGGCGCTGTGGCGCGCCCGGACGACCTCGTCCTGCAATCGACGACACAACACCAACCCGGTCTCGGACTGGGCCGCCTCGGCTGACGTGGCCGGGGGTGTCGATGCCTGCAGCAGGTGTTGCAGCTGAAGACCGACCCCCTGGGCAAGGTCGGCGAGCCGTTCTAGCGTGCCGGCCGGATCGTGTACCAGGTCCCGCGCCCGGGCCTTCTCCAGCTCGGCGGAGGCCCGAACCGCCTGGTCGTGCGCGTGTTCGGCCTCCAGGGCGATCTGCCGCACGAAGCGAATCACGAACCAGCCCGCCACGGCCAAACCGCCGAGTCCGCCGGGGTTCTGCACCAGCCAGGCCAGGGACGTATCGGGCTGCAGGGCAACGGCGGTCAGGGTTGCGGCGAGCAGCGTTGTCCCAACCACGACGAGAACCACGCTGCGCGCCAACGGAAGTGCAGCGACGACGTTCACTGCCATCGGTTGAAACCAGCCGCGGATGCGGTAACGATCAGTGCTCGTCGTCGCCAGGTGTGAGGCGACCATCAGAGCTGCCTGCACGCACGCGTCTAGGGCCAGCAGCCACCACTGATCCAGCCGTCGCCGACGGACGATGAGGACGGTCAGGGCCAGATTCTCCACCAGGCTCACCACCACACAGACTGTGGCCAGCCCCCGACTGTCCAGATGCCGGTACTCGGATGCCAGCGAGGCGACGGCCACGATCAGAGTGGGCACCCTGACCGCCAGGAACAGGCGTGACATCGCCAGCTCCACCCGCGCTCTCAGGTCGAGACCATGGCCGTTGCCGAGGTCGTCGTTGCCCTCCGGTCGGAGCTTCTGGCCACTGACCGTTTCGATGGTCACGTTCACGGGTCTACCAGATGGAGGCATTCGGACGCCGCTCCCCGAGGTGCTTCGTCCCATTCCTGCCACCACGCCCGGGTTGGTCAGCCGGGCTGCCCTGCAATGCGGAGCGTTGAGAGAGGATGCCCCACAGTTCGTCCTTCACGCCACAACCAAGCCGCACATGACAGTGCGGGCACGCTGTGCGAGCCGCCGCCGACGAAAACGTCGATGGGGCTTGGTACGCGGGTCTGATTCCGCGGCGCTCGCAGGTGGCGCCGTTCGTCAACGAGACGACCCTGGTTCCGGTGATGCCGTTGGCACAGGCAAGAACCTTCGCGAGCGGTTCCCGTCGCGCTCGCAGAGGTTCTGAGGCGCTCGGGACGCCCGGGTGGTTCATCCACGTGGAATCTTCCGAGATGGCCGCGTTCACACTGGCCAAGACCGTCAACCGCAGCGCCGTAGCAAGTTGACCCGAGTTCGGATTCCTCGCCGACGCCTACCGAAAGGTATCGGCACGCGGACGCCGGACCCGCCAGCGCTCGCTCTCCCTCTGGTCCACATTCCATGCTGGCCGCCGTAGGCAGGTCTCCCCGACCGCGCACTGCGGGGCCCCATCTCGTCGAACACCTGCCGTCCGCCGCATCGCCTGATCCACCCACGAACGCGAATAGGCGACGGACACGGAACTAAGCTCACGACATTCATCGCCGACCTGCGGTGCCCGCCACGGACCCGGCTTCTCCCCGTCGGATACCCCTCCGGGTACCTGACGCCGGGCTGATCAGACCACAAATGGGCCACTGGCACGACCACTCACTAGTCGATCAGTCACCTTCCATGATCGGCGTCACCGTGAGCCATCGGGGCGCTGACCAGCACGAACGCATTTCGAACACCTCCTGCGGACGTGCCTTCCGGCCACATGGGGCCGTGACCAGCGGTTTCGCACGGCGCTATCGCGCCCACACTCTCAAGATCTTTTATTGATCTTGAAAAGCCGCATAACTGCACGTCAAAGGCATGATCATAAGTCAGCGGAGGGCGAGGGATTCGAACCCCCGAGCACGGATGGTTACGCGCTAGCGGTTTTCAAGACCGCCACCATAGGCCTCTCGGTCAGCCCTCCTCGGTGCGACCCCATTCTGCCGCCCACGGGCCGAGTGCTGTCCAATCGACTCACCCCCACTCTGGCCCACGAACTCGATGCGTTGTCGACCGCCCGGTTCACACAGCAAACGTGCACGGATTACATGATCACCGAGGGGTGGCGTGGTCGCGCCACGAGTGCTGCGGCTCGTACCCCAGCACCCGCCGCGCCTTGTCGATGCCCAGCAATGTCTCGTGCTCGCCCAGCTCGCGACGCACCTCCACCCCGGGGAACACCTCGGCCATCAGCGAGGCACTCGACCGCGACATCACGGTGTCGGCATTGGCGATGATGAACACCTCGCACCCCCGCCCGTCCCACTCCAGGCCCCGGCGCACCGCCTGGGCGCCGTCCCGGGCATCGATGTACCCCCACAGATTCCACTTGCGCGCCAACGGATCTGCATCGAACGCGGGGAACGCCGCATAGTCCTCGACGTCCATCACGTTCGAGAACCGCAACCCCACCATGGTTCGCTCCGGATCCCACCGGCACAGCTGGCGGGCCATCTCCTCCTCGAGCACCTTGGTCAGCGAGTACGTCGACTCCGGGCGCGGCCAGTACTCCTCGTCCACCGGCGCATACGGCGGCGGCACCTCGAACGGCAACCCCAGCACCGTCTCGCTCGATGCCCACACCACCCGCTGCACCCCACACACCCGCGCCGCCTCGAACACGTTCCACGTCGCCACCGCGTTGTTCGCGAAGACCGCCGAGTTCGGCACCAGCCCGGGCGCCGGCACCGCGGCCAGGTGCACCACGGCGTCCGCCCGCGGCCCGCGCTCGTCGACCGTCCCGCCGATCACCGACACCACTTGGCCGTAATCGGTCAGATCGGTCACCACCCAGCTCACCGACCCACCCCCAGCCGCGCCCCCCGCCGCCCCGGCCGCGACGTCCGCGCCCCGCACCCGGTCGACCGCCAAAACGTCCCAGCCGGACGACGCCAGCTCGGCCACCACCGCCCGGCCCAGCTTGCCCGCCGCCCCGGTCACCACCACTCGTCTGTTCACGCCCCCGACCCCACGCCCCCGCCCCCGCCGTGTCAAGCCCACCACCCCGTTACGCCGAACGGGTCTGCTTCTCGTGCCGCTCCCACAGACGGGTTCGCCGCCTACCGATGCCGAGAGGAGAACTTGACTCGACTCGTGGGGGGCCAAGACCCGTGGCACCGCAGGCCAGCCGGCGCTCTGCGCTCGACGCTGTCCTGGCGCTGAGTGGCTGGCTGGGGCTGCTCGGGCCGTTCGTGCTCGCGGCGGTGCTGTCCCCCGCCCCTCGCGACCTGCTCCTCACCGGTACCGGCCCCGCCGCCGAGCGCGACCGCGCCCTGTTCCTGATGGGCCCGGTCATGGCCCTGATCCTGTTCCGACTGGTCCGGCTGATCGTGGTCACGCCCGAACGTCGCGCCGCGTTGATCCTGCTGCTGATCACCCATGTGCAGTGGATGGCCGCGGTGGTGTACACCACCGCCACCCAGGGCTCTCCCCAGCCGACCACCTTCCCGAGCGCGTCCGACGCCATGTTCACCGCCGGGCTCGGCAGCCTGGTCGCCTACCTCGCCGTGGACCGACGACGCAACAGCGACACCTCGCTGACCGTCTGGCTCGACACCGCCATCGCCAGCGGCGGCATGATCTCGCTCACCAGCCTGATCCTCTCCTCGCCGCTGGCCTCCAGCGCGGCCTCGATGCAGCCGCTGTTCGCGGTCATCGACACGATGACCTTGTGCCTCGTGCTGGTTCAGCTGGTCCGGCGACAGCGCGCCGTCCGACCGAGCGGCCTGCTGCTCCTGCTCAGCATCAGCTGCATGATCTTCTCCGACAGCGCCCTGACCTGGTACGTCGTTCAAGAACACCACCACTACCCGGTGACCCTCGACGTCCTCTGGGGCGTCGCGATGCTGGTCCTGGGCTCCGCCGCCGCCCGCACCCTGCCGGCACCGATGCCCGCGCCCACGGGCTCGACGCCCCCACCGGACGGTGACGCCCAAGGATCGGTGGCCACCCTCGTCATGCTGCTGGCGGCCACCCTGGTGCTCGCCTTCGTTCCCCCCGGCCCGAGTCGACTGATCGCCGTCGGCCCCGCGCTGGTCACCCTGTCCGCGGCCATCGCCCGGCTGATCCTCGGGCTGCGCACCGCCCGCGAGGCCGCCGACGCCTTCCGGCAGTCCCTGACGGACGACGTCACCGGGCTGCCGAATCGTCGCTCCGTCCTGACCACGCTGGACGACGCCCTGGCCACCGGCCCCCCGATCGGCCTGCTGTTGCTCGACCTCAACGGCTTCGCCGAGGTGAACGACACCTTGGGCCACGTCGCCGGGGACGACATGCTGCGCGTCATCGGAACGCGGCTGCGCGCGGCGGCACCTGCCTCGGTGACCGTGGCACGGCTCGGCGCCGACGAGTTCTGCCTGGCCTACCCCGACGTCACCGCCGACGACCTCACCGCCATCGCCGCGCGGCTGCGCACCGTCGTCCGGCAGTCGGTGGTCGTCGCCGGGCTCTCGCTCACCCTGGACGCCACATTCGGCGGGGTCGCCCCCGACGCCGAGATCCACGACGGCGGTGACCTGCTGCGTCGCGGCGACATCGCGCTGACCCAGGCCCGATCCACTCACCTGCCCTACGCCGCCTACGACCCCGAGCAGGACATCTTCTCGCGCGATCGGCTCCGCCTCGGGGACCAGTTACGCGAGGCCATCGCCGGCGACCAACTCGAGCTCTGGTATCAGCCTCAGGTCGACCTGCCCACCGACACCATCGCGTCGGTCGAGGCCCTGGTGCGGTGGCGGCACCCGGAGCGCGGCCTGATCCCGCCCGGCGAGTTCCTCGACCTGGCACGGCGTTTCGGCCTGATGCCGGCCCTCACCGAGACCACCATGCGGCTGGCCGTCACGGACGCCGGCCGCTGGCACACGGCGGGTCTCGACCTCAAGGTCGCCATGAACGTCGCGCCCGCCGAACTGCTGACCGGCGGCTCGATGGCGCTGTTGCGCGAGCTGGTCACCGCGGCCGGACTCCCCGGGGAACTGTTCGTCGTCGAGGTCACCGAGGACAGCTTCCTGGCCGACCGTAAACGCGCCCAACAGGTCATCGAAGAACTCCACCAGGCCGGGTTCGAGGTCTCGGTCGACGACTACGGCACCGGTTTCTCCTCCCTGGCCTACCTGCGGGACCTGCCGCTGCGCGAGCTCAAGATCGACCGTAAGTTCGTCGCGCAGATCGACACCGACGAGCGCAGCGCCGCCATCGTCTCCACCACCACCGACATGGCCCATGCCCTCGGCATGCGCATCGTGGCCGAGGGCGTCGAGACCGCCGCAGTGGTCGACGCCCTGCGCACCCTGGGCATCGACCTGGCGCAGGGCTACTTCATCGCCCGGCCGATGCCCGCCCGCGAGGTGGACGACTGGATCGCCGCCTACCACTCCCGAGCCGCTCGAGCCGAGGTGGATCAGGCCACCCAGAGGTGAGCCGCCAGCGCGATCGCGATCGCGCCCATGACCGGCAGGCTCAGCCCGATCACCACCACCGACGGCCAGATCCCGGGGCGCCGATCGCGCAGCCACACCAGCCCCTCGGCCAGCACCAGGTAGGCCGGAAACCACGTCAGTGCATAGCGCGGCGACGACTGCACCGTGGTCGAACAGAGCAGGACGGCGACACTCGCCGCGACATAGACCGTCTCGGCCCAGCGCCGCCGCCAGAGCAACACCAGCACCAACCCGACCCCGGCCAGCGCGAAGCCGACGTCCGCGACGTAGGCGACGAACAGGTCCGGCGTGGTGGCATGGCCGATGGCGTGCCACCCTCCCTGAATCCCCTGCCACGGCCAGGCGGTCCGCCGTCCCCAGCCGATCACCTGCGCGTCCGTCCACGCCGTCCAGGACCCCGTGCGCGCGTGCAGGTACGCGACGAAGCCACCGACCGCGATCGCCGGGCTGAGCAACGCGAGGGCGTCGACCCGCGGCCGCCGCCACCCGCCGTCCCACCCCGCCGTGCCGGCCGGGCGCAACTGCAACAGATACATCAGCGCCAGCCCAGCAGCCAGGAACACCCCGTTCACCCGGACGACGGTCGCCAGCCCGGCCAGCATCCCGGCCCACCACCAGCGGCGTTCCACCCCCGCCAGCCACGCCCCCAGCGACAACGCCAGGAACAACGCCTCGGTGAACACCGCCGACAGGAACACCCCGTACGGGGTGACCGCCAGCAGCAGCACGGCGAGCACCCCCACCCGGGCATCACCGGTGAGCCGGACGGCCAGACGCCACAGCAGGACGGCAGCCACCGCCGCGGCGACGTGGCTGATCAGCAGCCCGGCCAGCGTGGGCCGGCCACCGAGCAGCGGGGTCAGGAACCGGATCGCCAGCGGATACCCGGGGAAGAAGGCCTGGTCACAGCACGGCAGGCCGGGCGGCAGGTAGCCCTTGTCGGCGATGCGCAGATAGTGGAAGGAATCGGCCCACGAGAACCGGCCGGCCCACCAGGCCCACGGGTCGGCCCGGCGTTGATCGCGATCGAATCCGATGAGATACCCGGTCAGGCCCACCAGGACGACCAGGGCGAGGCGACTGATCAGCCAGCCCACCACGATGTGCCGTGCCCGCAGCCGCCCGAGTTCCACGCCGCACAGTCTGACGTGCCGGGCGGGTCAGTCGTCGAACGGGTCGTCGTTGGCGGCGTCACCGTGCGTGCGACCCAGCTCGTCCTCGATCGCCGCGTCGGGTGAGCCCTCGGGGACGTAGCGCCACGGGGTGCCCTCCGGCGGACGTCGTTGCCTGGCCAGCACGTACACCACCTCGCGCCGGCCCCCGAGATCGAGGGTGAGCAAACCCAACGGAGCCCAGTGCGGCTCGTCCAACTGAATCAGCGTTCCGCTGGCCGGCCCCCCATCCAGGAGCCCCAGCGCCCGTTTGGCCATGTCCCGATAGTGACTCGAAGCCCCACGAACCACCAGGTCAGACGGGCTCCCGGACGATCATCTCGGGCAGCTGGGCCGCTCAACGGACCGTGCCCGACGCCCACCGGGCGTCGCAACGCCCATCGGAGGTCAGATCCAGATGGCCGGGTCGACCGCGATCTCACCCGGACCGGGGATCTCCGAGGCCGGCGTGGGTGACTCGGGCAACGTCTCGCCCCCAGGGATCCGTGCCCTACCGGGGATGCCCACCACGACCGCACCGGCCGGCACATCCCGGACGACGACCGCGTTGGCCCCGATCTGCGCTCCCGCACCGATCACGATCGGACCCAGGACGCGGGCTCCCGCCCCGATGGTCACGCCGTCCTCGACGGTGGGGTGGCGCTTCACCTTGGCCAGGCTGCGACCACCCAGGGTGACGTCGTGGTAGATCATCACGTCGTTGCCCACCTCGGCGGTCTCGCCGATCACCACACCGTTGCCGTGATCGATGAAGAACCGCCGTCCGATCGTGGCCCCGGGGTGGATCTCGATCCCGGTCCGACCCCGCATCCACTGCGAGACCAGCCGCGCCGCCAACCGGTGCCCCCGGACCCACAGCGGGTGACTGACCCCGTGGTGAACCCAGATCGAGTGCAACCCCGGGTAGGCCAGCACCACCTCGACCCTGCTGCGGACCGCGGGGTCGCGGGCGATGGCCGCATCGACGTCCTCGCGCAGCCGCAGCCGCCAGCCGATCCGTTCCTCGGCCGCCATCGCGAGCCCCCTCGTGCCGTCCTGGCGCGCCCGGAACATCAATCCATCAGATCCGAGTAGAGCAGGGTCGACAGGTAGCGCTCGCCATAGCTGGGGATGATCACGACGATGATCTTCCCGGCGAATTCCTCGCGCCGCGCAACCTGGGCTGCCGCCCACAACGCGGCTCCCGAGGAGATGCCGACCAGCAGGCCCTCCTCCTTGGCTGCGCGCCGCGCGTAGGCCACGGCCTCCTCGGTCGGGGCGTCCAGCACCTCGTCGTAGACCGACCGGTCGAGGATGTCGGGGACGAAGTTCGCGCCGATGCCCTGGATCGGGTGACCGGCCGGCTGACCGCCGTTGAGGATCGGCGACGCCGCGGGCTCGACGGCGACAACCCTGATGTCCGCGTTGCGCTTCTTGAGCTCCTGGCCGACGCCGGTGATGGTGCCGCCGGTGCCGATCCCCGACACCAGCGCGGCGACCTGGCCGTCGGTGTCGGCCCAGATCTCCTCGAACGTGGTGCGGCGGTGGACCTCGGGGTTGGCCTGGTTGGCGAACTGACGCACCAGGACGGCGCCCGACTCGGCACCGATCGCCTCGGCCCGGGCCACAGCACCCTTCATGCCCTCGGCCGCGGGGGTCAGCACCAGCTCGGCGCCGTAGGCCCGCAGCAGCGCCCGACGTTCCTTGCTCATCGACTCGGGCATGGTCAGCACGACCTTGTAGCCCTTGGCCGCGCCGACCATGGCCAACGCGATGCCGGTGTTGCCCGAGGTGGCCTCGACGATCGTGCCGCCCTGCTTCAGCTCACCGGAGGCCTCGGCGGCCTCGATCATCGAGACGCCGATCCGGTCCTTGACGCTGCTGGCCGGGTTGTAGAACTCGAGCTTGGCCACGACCGTGGCGGCAGCGCCGTCCATGATTCGGTTCAACCGGACCAGGGGGGTACGGCCGACGAGTGTGGTCACGTCGTCGTAGATCTGCATGGAACAGGTCACCGCCTCGTCTGTGGGGGCTCGTCCGCGAGCCGTGCAGGCGAGAACCTATCGCGAGCCGTGCTTGTTCCGGATTCCTCGAGGTTCCGTCTCAGGGCAGGCTGCAGGTGCCGGGGTCGATGACCAACCCGAGGCTCGTCGCCTCGACACTCGGCCCGGCCGCCACCCCGAGGTTGGCCGTCCACTGCGCGGCCCCGCCGATCGGGTCGAGGTGCTGATAGCGCTTCACCGCACCCGACGGCGTGGTGGCGTAGAGCACGCCCCCGCCCGCCGAGACGATCGAGGTCATCACCCAGCCGCCCCCGCCGACCTGCGACTGGGTCCAGGACAGCGGCCCCGCGGTGGGGTCGGAGTGTCGGTACCAGAACAGCCGGGCGTCACGCTGCAGGTAGACCGACCCGTCCCCGACGGGCACGATCACGTCGTCCGGCTTCCACCCGCTGCCGACCAGCTCCCCCTGGGCCTCCTCCCAGGTGGCGCTGCCGTTCTGCCATCCGGTGTGGTGGAACTCGACGAGCTTGCCCGTCGGACGCACCACGTAGAAGCGACCCTCGACACCGAGCCCGATGTTGACGATGCCCCGGCCGGGAGTGAACCCGACACCCACGACCCGCCCACTCGCGGCGTCCCACCGCGCGGCGGTGTCGTCGTACTTGAACCACTTGATCTGTCCGGCCCAGGTGAGCCCGTAGAGCACGCCGTCGCCGCCGGCACCCATCCACGCGAACTGGGCCGACGTCCACCCGCCACCCACACGATCGCCGACGGCCAGTGAGGCGTTGGACGACGCCACGTCGGGGTCACTGACCCGGTAGAGCTTGCCGGTGGCCCCCGCCACGAAACCCTGGGCGGTGCGACAGGTCGGGGAGGCGGCCGCGACCGAGGCCGCCCGGGCGGCGGGCACCTGCACCGTCAGGGCGGCGGCCAGGCCGGTGACCGTGGCAGCCAGACCCAGCCTTCCGAGAACGAGCCTGCGCACAACACGGGGGCGCGCCGAACGGCGGTGGAACACGGGTGTCTCCGATCGTGAGCGAGGTCAGACGATGCTGCAGGCGAGCGGGTCGATCCCGATGCCGAAGGAATCCGGACGGGCGGTCAGCTTCAGGACGCCCTGACTGGTGGCCCAGACTCCCGTGCCCCCCACCGGGTCGGCGTGGCGGTACACACGCACCTGGCCGGTCCCGCCCTCGGTGGCGTAGAGCACGCCGGCGCCCGCGGACAGCACGTCGTAGAACTTCCAGCCCGAGCCGATCGCGGTCTTGCGCTGCCAGGTCACCGCACCCAGGGCCGGGTCGGAGTGCCGGTACCAGTAGAGGACACCCTGGTACTGCCGGTACACCGTGCCGTCGCCGTTGGGAATGATGATCTCGCTGCCGGTCCAGCCGGAGCCGATCTTCCAACCCGCCGCGGAGGCCCAGGTGGCTGCCCCGGTCAGCCGGCCGGTGTGCTGGAAGAGGTAGAGGTCACCGGTGGCGAACACGACGTAGAACTTGCCGTCACCACCCAGCGAGATGTTGATGATCTTCTTCTTGGGAATGAAGCCCTTGCCCACGATGGACCCGGCCCCGGTGCGCCAGCTGGAGGTGCCGGCGTTGTAGCGGTACCACTTGAGCTCGCCGGCCCAGGTGAGGCCGTAGAACGCACCGTCACCGCCCGCCGCGGTCCAGGCGAAGTTGCTGCCGGTCCAGCCGTTGCCGACCTGAGCGAGTTCCGTCATGGTGTTGGCCCCCCCGAGCGGGGCGCTGTCGGAGAGACGGAAGAGCGGGCCACTGGTGATGCGGCTGAACCCCTCGGCGGCGCGGCAGGTCACCGAGGGCAGTGCCTGGGCCGTCACGGTCGAGAGCCGCGGCACCCCGGAGGCGCCCACCGAGCCGATCGAGGTCCGGCCGGTGCGGTTCGTGGCATCGGGGCCGGGTGTCGCGCCGGCGGACCCGGCCGTGGCCAGGGCCACCGCGGCGGCTGCGGCGGTTGCCACGGCCATCCCCAGGGCTCGCGCCACTCGTCGTGTCGTCGGGGTCATTCGCACCCAGCTCCTCGCGCGCCAGTCACTTTCGGTATTCGATCAACAGCAGAGAGTACACATGCGGCCTCGGGGAACCACGGCAGCACGCCGGGGAGGAGCTCCCGGGCGACGGATGGCGCCACCTACGCCGAGGTCGCGAGCAACCCGTGGTCGCGGATCCACCGATCGAAGTGCTCCGCCGTCCAGTCGGGCACCTCGAGCATCGGCAGGTGACCGGCATCCGGGGCCACCGCGTAGCGCCAGGTCGGGTTGGCCGCCGCCAACTCGGACGCCGCGCCCACCGGTACCAGCCGGTCCCGCCCGCCGTGCAGCACCAGCACCGGCATCGACAGCCCGGCGGCCAGTGCCGCCAGGCGTCGCCGCCGCGCGATCACACTCAGCACCGAGCGCGCCGCGACCTCGAACTCGAGCGCCAGGCCCGGCACCTCCGCCCGCTGCTGCGTCAGGCGGACATGGGCCGCCACCACGTCGGGCGCCACCCGCGCCGGATCGGCACAGCAGAACGTCAGCATGTCGTGCACCGACTGCTCCGCCGTGCGGGCGCGGCGGCGTCCGGCCACCACCGCGCGACCCAGCCCGGGGGTGAAGTAGGCGGCAAACACGGCGGACGACAACAGGTTCGGCCGGTGACGCACCCGCGGGAACCACGCCGGATCGAGCAGAGCGGCGCCCGTCACCAGCTCGGGCCGTTCCGCCGCCGCCAGCAGGGTGATCAGCCCGCCCATCGAGTTGCCCACCCAGAGCGCAGGGCCGCCGCCGACCTCGGCGACGAAGCGTCGCACCAGCTCACCGTTGGCCTGCACGGTGGTCGAGCGGCCCGCTGCGCGGGTGAGGCCGAACCCCGGCAGATCGAGGGCCAACACCCGGTAGCGATCGGCCAGCAACGGCCCCAGGGCGAGCCAGTTCACGGCGGCCCCGCCCAGACCGTGCACGCAGACCACCAACGGCCCGGACGCCGGGCCGCCGAAGTCGAGGTAGTGCACGGGACCACCGAGGTCGGCCCATCGCGAGAGTGCCCCGGTGTCCATTCCCGTCAGGCTCGGCGTCCGCAGGGGTGGGTGTCAACCACCGCAGCCCCCCGTTCCGGTCACGACCTGGCACAATCCTCGCGGGCCGGATGGCCCCCGAGGGGAGGATCCGCGCGTGACCGAGAACCCGTGGCGCGCCGTGATCCGGTTGCAGGATCGTCACCGGTACCTGCGGATGCTCGAACCCCACCCCCCACTGATGCTCGACCTGGACGCCGCGCTGCCCCGGGCCGATCACCACCTGCTGCACTCGCCGGCAGCCATGACGCGGACGGCGACCAACTTCCCCGATCCCGATCACGTCAGTGACTACCTGGCCCACTCGGCCGACCTCACGATGCGCGGCGGGACGGCGGCGGCGGTGACCTACCCGCTCGGGGTCTGCGCCCTGGCCGAGCACTACATCTTTCGTCGCGTGGGCGGGTCCTCGGCCGGCGCCGTGACCGCTGCGCTCACCGCCGCCGCCGAGCTGGGACGCACCACCCCGTGCGTGCAGCCGGCCGCCGTCCCCGGCAATCCCGGCGGCGACGCAGCGCCCGCCGTCCAGTCGGGGTTCGCCGGGCTCGCCGAGATGATCGGTTGGCTCGCCGGGCAGGACGTCGCCGGGCCCGCCCTGGCCGACGGCGCCACCCACCCCGATGCACCCGCCTGGCCCGAGCGCCACCGGCTGACCCGGATGTTCCAGCCCGCCCCCGGCACCCGGGATGCCTACCGCGTCCTGATCGCCCTGATGCGCCTGCCGCTGGGGCACACGGCCCGCGAGCGCGCCGTCCCCCTGATCGCCGCGGTGCTGGCCGCCCTGCGCCGCGGGCCGCGGCTGATCGTCGTCCTGGTGTGGCTGGGAGCCCTGCTGGCCTGGCTCGGTGGTACGGCCGCCGTCGTGCGCGGCGCGTCGTTGCCGTTGCCGCTGACCGGCCTGATCTCACTCACCCTGGGGGTGACCACGGCGCTGGCCGCGCTGGCGGCCACCGCGATCACCTGCGCGATCGCGGTGCGCTCGGTGCTGGTCCGGCGCCCCGAGGCGGAACACTTCGGGTTGGTTCCCGGGGTGCAGCTGCCCGACATGGACGCCGCGCCGCGTGGCCTGCTGTCCCGCCGGCTCGACCGCCTGATCGGCGTCCCGGCGGTGGGTGACGTGCCGGCCGTGGTGGACTGGCTCACCGACCGGATCGACGACCTGGCCGGAATCCCGTTGGGGGACAACGGCTCCAGCGACTCGCGCCCCGCCTTGACGTTCGGTGAACTGTGGCTCGGTCGACTCGGCGCACCGAGCGCCGCCGAGACCCACCAGCTGCGCCGAGCCGCGGACGACGCCCAGGTGCGGTGCATCGACCTGGCCGTGGTCACCACCAACCTCGCCCAGAGTCGCCCCTACACGCTGCCGTTCCTGACCGCCGAGCGGGCCGAGCGCGAGGGTGCGAGCCGATTCCTGTTCTGCCGCAGCTGTCTCGCCGGCGTCCTGCCGGTTCGCGTTGTCGCCCAGATGATCCTGGCCTCACCGGCGCAGGCCAGGGAATCCACCTGTCCCCGACACGACGGCGAGATCCTGCACGAGGTTCCCGACCCCTGGGACATGCCGGTGGCTGCCGCCGTGCGGATGAGCATGGCGATGCCCGGTCTGGTGCGGGCCGTCCCGCTGTACACCCTGGACGTCGAGTCCCCCGGCCCGCTACAGGACCCGTACGGGCGCGTCGTGGCCCCCACGCCGCCGCCCCCGGCCGTGTTCGTGCCTCGGGTGCAGTGGTTCAGCGACGGCGGTGTGACCAGCAACTTCCCGATCCACAGCTTCGATGCCCTGCTGCCACGCTGGCCCACGTTCGGCTTCAACCTGGCGCACCTGCCGACCACCCCGCAGGGTGAGGAGCAGCTCGCCGAGTGGGTGAGCGTGCCCGCCCAGGACGCCGCGCCCCGGGCCCGCACCTGGCGCCGGGTGGCCACGCCGAGCGCCTTCGTCGGAGCCCTGACCGGCACCGCCCTGACCTGGCGCGATGCGATGCAGGCGGACCTGCCCGGGGTCCGCGGTCGTATCGCGGTGGTACGTCACGGGACGGGCGAGACCGACAGTGCCCTGTTCCTGCCGCAGCAGACGATCCTCGCCCTGGCCCTGCGCGGGTTCCATGCGGGACAGGCTCTGCGGCAACGGTTCACCGGCCCGGACGGCGAACTCACCGACCAGACCCAGACCGACCGGCATCGCTGGATCCGGCTACGCATGGCGCTGCGGGCCTATCGCGAGCTGAGCCTGGACATCAGCGCCCGGTTGCCGTTGTACAGCGACCTCGCAGCCTCCTACCGGGTGCCGGAATCGCTGACGACCTGGTTCACGCCGCCGATCGCGCCCGGCACCACCGACCCGGCCTGGCCGGACGCGGCCGCCGCGGTGACACACCTGCGGGCGCTCTCGGCCGGTGGCGTGCTGGACTGGGACACCGACTACGGGGCACCACCGATCGACCCGGACCTGCGGATCACGCCACTCGAATAGTCGTCGTCGACAGACCGGCCGGTCGGTCGACTCAGCCGGCCAGGGCGCGGGCGATGCACCCCTGCACCGCGGCGGCCCACGTGCCGTCGGGCGCCTCGACGTCCAGCAAAGACGCCGCCGGGATGCCCGCGTTGAGCGCCAGCACCAGCTGGCCGACGGCTTCGCTGGCCCCCGGGCCGCGCAACAGCGCGCCGACCACCGAGCGGCCGGTGCCGCCACCGAGCGGCGCCAGCACCGAGAACACTCCCCGACCACCGGTGGTGCCGACCACGACCCGAACCGACGAGTCCGGGTGCGGGCCCTCGGCCTCGGCGACCGCGTCACCCGGCTGCGGTTCGCACTGGCCCAAGGCCACCACCTCGGGGTCGGTGCGGGTCACCAGCGCCGGCACCGGCGCCGTCCACCGCATTCCGGAGCGCCGACCCACGACGTTGGCCGCCACCACCCGGGCCATCGGCCCCGGGGCAGCGCCGTAGACCGTCATGCCGGTCACCTCGCCGCAGGCCAGCACCGTGCTGGTGGCCGTGCGCAGACGCTCGTCGACCTCGATCACACCTCGCCCGGACACCGTCACGCCGCCCGCCGGCAGGTCCATGCCCGTGGTCCGGGGCCGACGTCCGGTGGCCAGGATCAGGGCCTCGGCCGCGACATCCCCACCGCCGTCGGTGCCCACCCAGGCGCCGCCGTCCAGGGTGGGGGCGACCTTGGCCAGAGGCGCCCCGCAGATCATGCGCACCCCCTCGGCGGCCAGGGCTCGGATCACGGGCTCGGCGGCCCGGTCCGGCAGGTCCGGCAGCGGACGTTCGGCGCTGTCGACCAGGGTGACCGTGACGCCGAGGCGAACCAGCCCCTGGGCCACCTCGCACCCATGGGAACCGGCACCGACGATCACCACCGAGGCCGGCAGCGCGGGCAGGTCGAACAGGTCGGAGGCGGTGTACCAGTCGGTCTCGAGGATGCCGGGCACGTCGGGCACCCGGGGGCCGGCGCCGGTGGCGAGCACGATGCGATGCGGTGACAGCACATGGGATTCCGCGGGCGGACCGGGTGTCTCGACGGCGATTCGGCCTCGCGAGAGGAGTGCCACGGCTCCCGTGGCCATCAGGGCGCCGCTGCCGTGCAGCGCACCGACCCCGAAGGACCGATCGAGGTGAGCCCGGAGCGAGACGAGCTCGGCGTGGGCTGCGGGCCGATCGAGGCCGCGGGCAGCCCAGCCGCGCAGCAGCGGGCCGGCCCAGTGGGCGGGGATCGGCACGCTCATCTCGTCGCTGGCGAGCAGCTCGGCGTGCCAGCGCACCGGAGCGTGGGCCAGCACCACGACGCGGCCGGGGCGATCGTCCTCGAGCCGGGTGGAGATCTCGCGCGCCACGGCGACGGCATCCGGGCCGGGGTAGGGACCCGAGGCGACCACGACCACCTCGGCCGCCATCAGCTGCTCGTCCGTCAGCCGGTGGATCGCCGGCACCGTGGGTGGGTCCGGCTCGCCGCGCGAGATCGACCCGATCAGGCCGGCCATGGGCGTCCGGCTCAGCGTCGCGGCGATGAGATCCCCCGGGCTGCGCGGTCCGGGCACGCCGGTACGTACCGAGGGCTGCGACATGCCTCCCTATCGACCGCTAGCCCGCCTCACTTGACCCACGGTCGGCCGAATCCGCACCAGATTCGTCACAACTGGCCCCACCTTGCTCGTCCAGCCCCGCTCGGGCTGGTTGTGACGAATCTGGTGCGATCAGGCGGCCCGCTTCACGACATCGCGGACCACGGCCACCAACCAGGCGCCGTCGAACATCACCTGTTCCCACGAGAAGCGCAGCACCGTCCATCCGGCACGCACCAACTCGTCGTACCGGCGGCAATCGCGATCGAGCGCGGCCCGATCGCCGTGCCAGCTGAAGCTGTCCGCCTCGATGACGATGCGCCGCTGTTCATCGGCCAGGTCCACGCGGAACTGCCCACCTGGGGTGTCGATCACCACCTGGGGTCGGAACCCGTCGATCCCGGCGTCGATCAACACGCCGCGCACCGCGGACTCGAAAGGATTCGCGGCCAACGGGCTGACATGTCGAGCCACAGCAGCTCGACGAGCCCGTCCCCGGCCCGGCCGCCCCGCCGCGACGAGGAGCTGATCGAGCAGGTCGGGATCCAGGCGAAGTGCCCCGTCGGCCACGGCCAACGCCTGTGGGAAGGGCAGACTCTCGCAACAGTCGAGCACCGTCTGGAGCAGCGAGGTCACATCCCCGCGCACAGCCGTGTCGGGCAGCCGACGCTGGTGAAACACGACGCCCTTGCGGACTGGTGGCCGGGCGCCCCGGGGGATCGTCACGTGCACGGTCTTCGGCGGGAAGACCAGTTCGATCCCCCACAACACCGCAGCAGATTCGTGCGAGACCACTCCGCGCCCGGCGGCTGCCTGGATGCGGGCCTGGCTGAGACCCGGTAGGACATAGATGCCATCGGCCGCCCGCACCACCTCGCCCGCCGCCAGAGCACGGCGGAGCTCATGGCCCGTGGTCATGGCCAGCAGGTCGGCACGAGCTGCGCGACCGCCCAGGCGATGCACCGCCTCTGCCGCCGTGAACCTGGCCGTCGATCTCGCCACGCGCACCAGGATGGCGATCTCGAGGGGCCGGATTCGAGTTATCCACAGCCCAATCTCGACCCTCTCGATCGGTCATTCGCACCAGGTTCGTCACAACTGGCTGCCAGAGGTGCAAGCGACGCCACCGCGGCTGGTTGTGACGAATCTGGTGCGGATCAGAACAGCTGATCGCCCTCCAGATCGAGCAGGAACTGCTTGCGCTCCAGCCCGCCGCCGTACCCGGTGAGGGTGCCGTTCGCCCCGATCACCCGGTGGCAGGGCACCACGATCGAGATCGGGTTGGCGCCATTGGCCAACCCCACAGCGCGCGAGGACGCCGGGCCGAGCCCCAGGCGGCGCGCGATGTCGCCATAGCTCGCGGTCCGGCCGTAGGGGATCTGGCGCAATGCCTGCCACACGCGGTGTTGGAAAGCCGTCCCGACCGCGGCCAGCGGCAGGTCGAATTGGGTCCGGGTGCCGGCGAAGTACTCCGCCAGCTGAGCCGCCGCGGCTGCCAGCACCGCGTGGCCCTCGTCCCGCCGGCCCAGCCGTTCGGTGCTCGCCCGGGTGTCGGCACCGCCGCGGTGATCCTGGAAGTAGATCCCCGTCAGGGCCGCACCGGACGCCCCGTCGATCGGCACATCGGTGGCGGTGAGCAGCAGCACCCCCACCGGGGTGTCGAGGGGTCGCCACACGTCCACGCCGCCATGCCTACCATCCCCGCCGCGCCGTGCCACCCCGATCTCGCTCGGCGGCGGCGATCCGGGACCCTGGGGGCGTGGATTCCTCCCAGATCAGCGAGCGGCTGCGCGCCGAGATCTCCTTCGACGACCTGGTCGAACGGGCCAGGGTGCGCGGACGCCGCTCCCTGCGGGTACGCGGTGCGCGGCTGCGCAGCAAGAGCTGGCACGTCGGCCAGGCCGCGATCGCCGCCGCCGTCGCCTGGTTCATCGCCCACCGCGTGATCGGGCACCCGGCCCCGGTGTTCGCGCCCATCGTGGCCGTGGTCTGTCTGGGCATGAGCTATCGGCAACGGTTGCGCCGCGTCGCCGAGGTCACCGTGGGGGTCGCCGTCGGTGTGTTGGTGGCCGACGTGTTCGTCTCGGTCGCCGGTGGCGGGGTGTGGCAGGTCGCCCTGGTGGTGGCGACCTCGATGGCCATCGCCCTACTGATGGATGCGAGCGATCTGCTGATCCTGCAGTCGGCGGTGCAGAGCATCTTCGTGGTCACCCTGGCCCCGGCGCCCGGGCAGACCTTCACCCGCTGGCTCGACGCCCTGGTCGGCGGCGCCGTCGCGCTGGTGGCCGCGGCTATCGTGCCGTCGGCACCGCTGCGCAGCCCCCGGGTCCAGGCCGGTGGTGTGGCCCGGGCCACCGCCGAGCTGCTGCGGGGCACGGCTCAGGCGGCTCGCGAGCACGACGCGGCCCTGGCCGCCGAGGTGTTGGGACGCGCCCGTGCCACCGAGGTGCTGGTGCGCGAGCTGCAGCAGGCGGCCGACGAGGGCCTGTCCGTCATCGCCTCCTCACCCCTGCGCCGAGGTCAGCGCGCGGGGGTGACCCGGGTCAGCGACCTGGTCGAACCGCTCGACCGGGCGCTGCGCAGCACCCGGGTGCTGACCCGCCGCATGGTTGCCGCGATCTCACGCGAGCAGGTGCCGGCGTCCTACCTGGTCGTGCTGGACGATCTGGCGCGCGCGGTCGAGATCCTTTCCGAGGCCCTCACCGACAATGCCGCACCCGAGGTCGGGCGCTCGGCCTTGCTGGCCGTCGGGCGCGCCACGGGTGACCTCGAGCGCATCGGGGGTCTGTCGACCGAAGTGGTACTGGCTCAGGTCAGATCTGTCGTGGTCGACTTGTTGCAGGTCACCGGCCTGGATACTGGCGAGGCACTCGCGGCCTTGCCGCCGGTGCAGCCAGTTCGGACAAGGCAATCAGGGCAATCGGTGGGAGGCCCGGCAGACGATGAGTCGCGCGACGGAGATCCGAGCCGGGGGTGAGCTGGCGATCGAGGCCACCCGCAGCATGATCGGCCTGGCCCGTGACGTGCACCTGTCCGTGGCCCACAACGTCGAACGGTTCCTGCCGCCGCCGCTACGCCAGATCGTCGGCTTCCACATCCGCCTGGTGAACCTGACCTACTCGGCCGTCGAGACGGTCAACGTGATCGGCCTGCGCACGGTCGCCGAGCTGCTCGCGGTCCTGCCCGGACCGCTGCCGTCCCAGACCAAGGCCGGTCGCGTCGTCCAGCCGGTGGTCAACGGTATCTGGGGCGACACCGTCCAGGACCGCGCCGCCGACCTCGCCGTCCTGATGGCCCTGCGGGTGCACCACGAGGACGTCGAGGCGGACGACGAGGGGCTGGGGGAGGCCTACCCCACCCCCAGCGGGCACCTGGTGGTGTTCGCCCACGGCTTGGTCGAGAGCGACGAATCCTGGTTCGGGCTGCGCGCGGGCGGGCACACCTCGTTCGGTGAACGGCTGCGCGAGGACCTCGGCGTCACGCCGCTCTACCTGCGCTACAACTCCGGACTGGTGATCACCGACAACGGCGCCCTGCTCGATGACCTGCTGGACGCCGTCCACGCGGCGTGGCCGGTGCCCGTGGAGCGCATCGACCTGGTCGGTCACTCGATGGGCGGCCTGGTGGCCCGCGAGGCGGTGCACTCCGGGGCGCGCCGCGACGCGGCCTGGGTGGGCGCCGTCCGCAGCCTCACCGCGCTCGGCACCCCCCACCAGGGGGCGCCGCTGGCCAGCCTGGTGCCGTACGGAGAGTGGCTGCTGACGATGACGGCTCAGAGCGCGCCGTTCGCGCGTTTGTTCGCCGGTCGCAGCGCCGGCATCCGCGACCTGACCCGCGAGGCCAGCGGACGACGCTCCGGCGACTCCCTGCCGGGGCACATCGCCCAGCACAGCATGGCCGGGTCGCTGACCCGCTCACCGCTGATCGGGTGGCTGATCGGCGACGGTATGGTGCGGGCTGCCAGCGCCCTGTTACCGGTGCCCGAGGGCGCCGGGTTCCTCGACCGGCTGGACGGCGTGGGGCACCAGGGGCTGCTGCGTCACGACTCGGTGTACGAACGGCTCGTCCGCTGGCTCCAGTGACTCGAGGCGCGAGGACGCCGCCGGATGGTCCGCGGCGGCGCCCTCGGCCTCGGTGTGCCGGCGACTGATTCAGCCGGCGACTAATTCAGTTGAGCCCCGGCCGATCGAGGAGCAGGCTCGAACACCATCCCCTGTCCATCGACGGAGCTCGGCACATGATGCTGCTACGTGATCTGTGGGCCACCTCGCCACGGCGGGTGGCCCTGCTCGTGGTGCTCATCGTGCTGGGCGCCGGCGGCCAGGCGGTGGCCGCACCCTTCGCCGGGCAGCTGCTCACCTCCCGCTCGACGCGGGTGCTGGTGGCCCTCGCCGTCGCCCTGACGATCAAGGTGGTGGCCGACCTGGTGGTCGGCCTGGCCGTCGCCGGCCTCACCGCCGACTGGGCGGCCCGGGTGCGGCGGCGGCTGTGTGCCGTGGCGTTCGGGCAGGACCTGCAGACCCTGGAGGCGACCCCGGTCGGTGAGTTGCTCGACCGGATCGACCAGGACGTCTATCAGGTGGCCTCCGAGCTGCGCGGCTCCGGGGTACGGATCATCCAGTCGATGACCCTCAGCGTCGCCGCCGTGGTCACGGCATTCGTCGTCTGGTGGCCCGCCGGCGTGGGCATGCTGGCCGCGCTGGGCCTGATGGCCCTGAGTCTGCGCGGCCGCGTCGGGCGGATCTCACAGGCCCGCATGGCCGAGGAGGAGGCCTGGTCGGCGCTCGCCGCGGTCATGGAGGAATCGATCCACGGCCAGGACGACGTGCGCACCACCCTGGGCCGGCCCTACGTGTTGCGGCTGTTCGCCGAACGGTCGAGTGCGGTGTTGCGGTTCGGTCGCCGGGTCTGGGCGATGTCGGCCAACGTCACGGTCATCGCGGCCGGCTTGACCCGGGCCTCGATCGGCGTGGTCGTGGTGGGCGGCGCCTGGGGGTTGGCCACCGGCCGGGTGGACGCCGCCCAACTCACCGCCGTCTGGTTGCTGGCGGTGTCCTTCGGCCTGACCGTCGAGCACATCAGCCGCATGATCCCCGAACTGCAGTACGCCCTGGGCGCGTGGGGCCGGGTGGTGCTGCTGGCCGCATCGCCACAGGAACCCGTTGGTGGCCGGGCGATCTCGGCCGGTGATCTGCAGGTGCGGGGTCTGACGTTTCGGTATGACGGCGAGGGGCCGGCGCGGCGTCCACCGGCGCTGCGCGACGTCGACCTGACGTTTCGGCGTGGTCGGTCCTATGCCCTGATCGGGCGCACCGGATCGGGCAAGTCGACGCTGGCCAAGGCCGTGATCCGAGCGGTGGAGCCGCCCCGGGGCACGGTGTTCCTCGATGGCGTCGATCTGCTCGACCTCGACCTCGAGGCGTTGCGCCGATGGGTTGCCGTGGTGCCTCAGCGCACCGAGATCCTGGCCGGGACGCTGGCCGAGAACGTGGCCCTGTTCGAGCCCGAACTCCTGCCGCACGCGGCCGAGGCCATGGCCGAACTCGGCCTGGAGCCATGGGTTCGCGATCTGCCGGACGGCATCGAGACCCGGCTGGGGGATGGCGGATACGTGCTGTCCGCCGGGCAGGAACAGCTGGTCGCCTTCGCGCGCATCCTGGTGCGCGATCCCCACGTGGTGATCCTGGACGAGGCCACCGCTCGGCTCGACCCGGTGACCGAGGCGCGCGTCCACGCTGCGACCCAACGGTTGCTGACCGGGCGGATCGGCATTCTGATCGCCCACCGACTGTCGTCCGTGCGCCAGTGCGACGAGGTCGTGGTCCTCGCCGATGGACGCGTCGTGGAAGCCGGCCCACTCAGCACCTCCCAACGGTTCGCCGACCTGTTGTCGGCGGGTCGAACAGGCTCTGCGGCAACAGCTCTCGGTGCCCCGTCGGGCGCCCTGCCCGGAGGTTCCGGTCTCGCCGTCGCCGATGCTCCCGTCACCACCGAGGCCTGGGACGACGCCCTGGTGGACGACGGGGTGCCGCAGGTCGCTGCCGCGCTGCTCGCACCGGCACAGCCCGAACGTGTCGAGGCGCCACCGCTACCCCCGGCGCCACCGGCACGCACCCTGCGCGAGGTGGGCCGACTGGCGTTGAACGACAAGCGGTTCGGGCTCGGGGCGCTCGCACTGTTCCTGCCGTACATGCTGTTCGCGTTGGACGGCAGCGTGCTGCCCTGGTTGTGGAGCCGGCTGATCGCCGGCGAGCCGGGCAGTCGCAGCGACGTGCTCTGGCCCGCCGCCGGGTTGGTCGCCGTCCTGCTGGTCACCGTGCCGGTCAACTACTTCACCGGGCGCTGGTTCCCCGAGTGGTGGGTGCGCCAGATGCTGCGGATCAGCCTGCGCCTGGTGCACGGCCAGACCGGCCCCCGCCGGGTGAGCGCCCACACGCCGGCCGAGGTGGTGGCCCAGGGCGGCGACACCGAGCGGGTGGTGATCCTGGCCGACAACATGATCGATCAGGTGGCGATCATGGTGATCGTGCTGGGCATGACCGTGATCTCGGGTTCACCGGTGCCGGCGCTGTTCTTCCTGGCCACGGTGGTGATCTCGGCCCTGGCTGCGTCGGCGTTCGGGCCGCGGCTGGCCAAGCGGGCCGCGACCACGGTCGCCACCCGGGCGGCGTTCGCCACGGCGCTGGTCTCGTCGCTGTCGGCGGCCCGCACGGTGAAGCTGTCGGGCGCCGTCCGCGGGGTACTCGATCACCTGGCCCGACTGGACCGGGTGCGCAGCGACCGCCAGCGGCGCGAGATCGTGGTTCAGGTGTGGGCTCGCTCGACGCCGTCCATGGTCGCGGGCCTGGCACCGATCGGCATCTGGGCGCTGTACGTGCGGGGGTCGATCGACGCCACCGCGGCTCTGGTCGCGGTGGCCACCGTAGGGTCGGCGCACTGGTTCGCCTGGACCACGGCCTCGCTCATCTCGGCGCTGCCGTCGGCCCGGGTCTGGACCCGGCGCACCGTGGCGATGTCCGGCGAGGCGGCGTACTCGTCGTCCGTGCCGGGGGTCGACATCTCGGCCGGCACCGCGCCGGCACCGGTTCCGGCTCAGCGGCAACGACTCTCACGGCTCGAGCTGCGCGGCTTCACCGCGGTTCACGAGGACGGCACGGTGGGGGCCCGCGACGTCGACCTGACCGTCGAGCGCGGCGAGCTGGTGTTGGTGGTCGGCCCGGTGGGCTCGGGCAAGTCCTCACTGCTGCGCGCGCTGGCGGGCATCGTGCACCACACCGGTGACCTGCTGTGGAACGGGCGCGAGGTGGCCGACCCGACCGAGTTCCTGCGGCCGAACCAGGTGGCCTACGTGGCGCAGTTGCCCCGCGTGCTGTCCGGCACCATTGCCGAGAACATCACGCTGGGGCACTCGGTCGACCCCGGGCACGCGGTGCACACGGCGCAGCTCGAGCACGACCTGTCCGGTGCGGGCGGCGGGCTCGGGTTGATGATCGGCCACAAGGGCACCCGATTGTCCGGCGGACAGTTACAGCGGGTGGCCCTGGCACGTGCCCTGGCGCCACGGACCGAACTGCTGATCGCGGACGACGTGTCCTCGGCGATCGATGTGACCACCGAGCTCGACCTGTGGCGAGCGCTGCGCGAGCGTGGCATCACCGTGATCGGTGCGACGTCCAAGCGGGCCGCGTTGGAGCAGGCCGACAAGGTGTTGGTCCTCGCCGGTGGCACGGTGCTCGACCAGGGCCTGTGGGCCGACCTGCAGCAGCAGTGGGGCCACCTGGCCGGCTGAGGTGTCAGCGGTCAGTCCAACCGCTTGGCGAGGTACACCCGGTGATACCCGTTGCTCACGGCCCGACCGGTCTCCACGTAGCCGATGCGGTGGTAGAGCCGAAGGTTCTCGGTCATGGCCTCGTTGGTGTAGAGCCTGACCTCCGTCAGCCGCAGCTCACGGGCTCGATTCTCCGCCCACTGCAACAGCTCTCGCCCTACACCCGTACCGTGCCGAGGGGGGTCGACGGCGATGGTGTCGAGCAGCAGGTGGGATCGATCGTCGGCCGGTTTCAGGACGACGAATCCCACGAGGGCACCGGCCGCCACGGCCACCCACACCTCGGATTCGGCGATCTCGACCCGGTAGTCCAGCAGCATCGGCTGGGGTGCCCGACCGATCCGCTCCACGAACGGCGCATACGCACGGCGGGCGATGGCCGCCAGTGCATCCGCATCACGATCAGCATGCGCCCGCCGCAGTTCGACCACGCGTGGCAGGCTAACGCTCACGTTCGCGTCAGGCGCCGTCCGGCAGCTGCACGTGGGCCCCGCTCGACCGTCCCACTCGCACCGCCCGGCCGAGGACGACGACCAGCGCCGCCGCAGCCGTCAGCGCGCAGGTGACCGCGAACGCCCTGGGGGCACCCGCCGCCCCGACCAGTCGGCCGACCAGCGGCGAGACCACCGCCTGCGCCACGGTGAGCAGTCCCATCAACAGTCCGAAACTGGCCGCCCGCCGACCGGGGTCGAGCCGGGGGGCGATCACCGTCTGGGCCAGCACGATCGGGACGAAGAAGGCGCCGGTCACCACCAGCGCTGCCCCGACCGCGAGCGGCCGGCCGAGCAGGCACAGCAGGCCTGCGGCCACACCGGTCACGATCGCCAGCCGACCCGCCAGCCGCAGGGTGGCGTCCGCCCGTGGCCGGGGCCGCACCATCACGGTGAGGACCAGGCACACGCCGGTGGACGCCGCGAGCACCACGCCGGGAACCCAGGGCCGGCCCGGCACGGCGGTGTCCGCCCAGGCCACGCTCTGCGCGCCGAGAGCGGTGCCCCCCGCGATCGGGATCACCCCGAGCAGTGCAGCAGCCCGCAGCGTGGGCTCGCGCCACAGCGCGGCGCCGGCCACCAGGACGGCGCGTACCGCGGACTCCGAGGCGGATTCCGAGGCCGATTCCGATGGGGATTCCGAGGCCGGTGCCGACTCGTGCGCGGACGGGGTGATCCCCTGCCGCGGCAGGCCGATCAGTAGCAGGGCAGAGATCACGAAGGTGGCGGCATTGAGCAGGCACGCCGAGGCGGGCGAGGCGACGGCCAGCAACACGCCCCCGGCGGCGTACCCGATGAGCGTGCCGGCGTCGTAGGTCGTGGCCGAGAGCCGGATGGCCGCCTCGACGCGATCCTCACTGGTGTACTCCACCAACCCGGCCGAGCGGGCTGCCTCGAACGGTGCGGTCGCCAGCCCGGCCAGCGCGACGAGCGCCAGAACGGCACCGGACGGCATCGGGACCAGGGCGATGATCAGAAAGGCCACGGCCCGGACGACGTCCGCCGCGATCATCACGCCCCGTCGGCCGTACCGGTCGGCCATCGCCGCCAGGAGTTGGCCCGGGCCGAGCCACGGCAGCAGCCCGGCGACGAACGCCGCTGCCGCCATCGTCGGGGACGCGGTGCGCTCGTAGACCAGGGCGGTCACCGCGATGCGTGCCGCCCAGTCACCGAGCTCGCTGACCAGTTGACTGCCCCACAGCAAGCGCACCGGACGCTCCGCCAGCGGCTCGAGCAGCTCCCGGACGCCGTCAGGCACCCAGCCTGCGCCGCGCCGGGCCCGCCGCGAGGGCTCCGCGACAACGACCGCCAACTCGGCCAACTCGACCTGGTCGGCCTGGTCGGCCTGGTCGACCTCGGACACGTCGACGACACCGTGGGGGTCGGACGCGGACATGCCGCGAAGGTATGCGAACAACACCGCCCCCGCCCAGGAACCGGCCGATCGATACCCGAATGCGGGTGAGCGGTCAGCGTGACGCGGGCGGCTCCGGCCAGGGCGTGCCCCAGCGGCAGTGCGGGTCGCCGGGTGGGTGCTGAGTGGTCCAGTCGGTCGTGCCGTCGGCGACCGCGCGGTGCACGGCGCGGGCGATGCGTGCCCCCCAGATCGATCGCGGGCCACCGTAGAGTCCCTCGTCGCCCACGGTCCCCACCGGGCAGGCGATGCAGACCGCGTCGGACGACGTCCCGGTACCGGGCACGCCCGCCTCGACCAGCGCCTGGGTCTTCGCCTCGGTCGCGGTCATCACGGCGTTGACCAGCGCCGCATCGCTCAGCGCGACCGGCACGGTGACCACCACGTTGATCGTGCCCGGCGCGGGGTGCACCTCGGGCGGGGAGTAGTCCTCGAGGGCCATGGCCTGCGGCGTCGCCGCCGCCGTGATCGGCAGCCCGAGACCGACCGTCACCACCGCCTCGACCCCCTCGGACTCGGCCAGCGTGAACCGCGAGGCATCGGCCGCGGTCAGCATCGCCACCCCCGGACCGGCCAGCCCGAACGACGCGGCGAGTTCGCCGGCATGCGCCACCGGATCGGGGTGGTGGTAGTTCTTCGACACCTGGGCGTTCAGCCACCAGCCGGACGGGCCGAGGCCGCCGCCGAGTACCGCCGACGAGATCGCCCGCCACCCGTCGGGCAGCGCGCGCACCAGCACCGGACGACGCACGCCCGCGTCGTCCCAGTACTGCAGCAGCCCGGCCCGGCGGGACCCCGTGGTCACGGTGTCTTCCCCCCTCCCACCCTCCATGATCGCCGTTGGATCGCCGTTTGCTCCGGCCGAAGCGGTGGACACTGCGATCTGACGGTGATCATGGGACGGGGACGGCGACGGGGATGAGGACGAGGACGGCGACCCCGGCCGCACCGGGTGCACCCGCACCCCGGTCGGGCCGGCCTCGACCTCGGCGCTGACCCCGTAGTGCTCGGCCAGCGCCTGCGCGGTCAACACCTCGGCGGGCGCGCCGTCCGCGACCACCCGGCCACCGGTCAGCAACACCACGCGGTCGGCGTACTGCCCGGCCAGCACCAGGTCGTGCAGCGTGCTCAGCACCGTCAGGCCCTCTTCGCGACGCAACCCGTCGACCAGCTCCAGCAATTGCTGGGCATGGCCGAGGTCGAGCGCCGCGGTGGGCTCGTCGAGCAACAGCAATCGGGGACGCTGCGCCAGCGCCCGCGCCAGCACGGCCCGTTGCCGTTCCCCACCCGACAACGTGCGCAGCATCCGGTCGGCCAGGTGGTCGAGGTCGAGCCGGGTCAGCGCCCGGGCGACCGTCTCGTGGTCGGCGCCACGCGGCGAGGCCAGCAGCGCCCGATACGGCGTGCGGCCGAGCATCACGTACTCGCGCACCGGCATCGACTCGGGGATCAGCGGCGTCTGCGGCGCATAGGCGATGCGTTGTGCCCGCTCACGGGCGGCCATCCGGGCGGCGTCGAGGCCGCCGATCAGTACCTGGCCGCGATAGGCCACCAGCGAGGCCACCGCCCGCAACAACGTCGACTTGCCGGCGCCGTTCGGGCCGACCACCGCCGACCAGCCGCCCTCGGTGACCGAGAGGTCCACCCCGTCGAGCACCGGGCTGCGGCCGAGCGTCACCGACACCCCTCGCACCTCGAGCACCGGGACGCCGCCGGACACCGGCTCGCTCACCACTCGCTCACCATGCGCTCACGACGAGCCGCCGCCGACCCGCAGCAACGCCGCGAAGAACGGCGCCCCGACGAACGCGGTCACCACCCCGATGGGCAGTTCGGCGGGCGAGAGCACGGTGCGCGCGACCAGGTCGGCGAGCACCAGGAACGCCCCGCCGGTCAGCAGCGACAGCGGCAGCACGCTGCGGTAGGAGCTACCGGCCAACCGCCGCACGATGTGCGGCACCACCAGCCCGACGAACCCGATCAGGCCGCTGACCGCCACCGCGGACGCCGTCCCCAGCGAGGCGGCGAGCAGGACGACGAACCGCACCCGGCGCGGGTGCACGCCCAGGGTGATGGCCTCGTCGTCCCCGACCGCGAGGACGTCGAGCGCGCGCCCGGCGAACAACAGCACCAGGGTCGAGCCGACCATGTAGGGCAGCACCAGGCGCACCTCGTCCCAATGGCCGGCGCCGAGCTGACCGAGGATCCACGAGTAGACCTGCCGCAGACTCTCGGATTTGGCTTGTTGCACCAGGGTCTGGATCGCGGTGAGAAACGCGGTGACCGCAACCCCCGCCAGCAACAGCGTCGCGCTGCCACCGCCGTGTCGAGCCGCCACGGCACCCAGGGCATACGACAACCCGACACCGGTCAGCGCTCCGACGAAGGCCGCCATCGGCAACGTCGCAATCGGCCCGATCCCGCTGGGCGAGTAGGCGATCACCACGGTGGCGCCCAATCCCGCACCCGCCGCCGCCCCCAACAGATAGGGGTCGGCCAGCGGGTTGCGGAACACCCCTTGATACGAGGCCCCGGCCAGCGCGAGCATGCCGCCGACCATGGCGGCCAGCACCACCCGTGGCATGCGGATCTGCATCAGCAGGTTGAACTCGGTGTCGGGCAACGGGTTACCGACCCGAATCCCGAGCGAGTGCAGCACCGACGAGACGATGCCGGAGGGCGACAAGGCGATCGCCCCCAGGCTGGTGCCGATCAACAGGGCGACGAACAGCAGCGCCCCGGCGGCGGCCAGGGCCACCGGGCGGCGCTGCTGCATCAGGCCCATCGGACCCTCCGTTGTCGGTCGTTTCTCAGCTACGGATCAGGTGAGTTTCTGCACTTCGGCGGCCACGGCCTCGGCGAAGTCGGCGATCCGCGGCCCCCAGCGCGAGGCGATGTCGTCGTCCGCGGCCAGCACGGCGCCCTTCGTCACCGCGGGCAACGCGGCGAACCCGGGACGCTTCGCCACCGTGGCGGCGTCCTGCTGGCAACACTTGGTGTCCGCCAACACGATCAGGTCCGGCGCGGCGGTCACGACGTACTCGGGCGACAGCTTCGGGTAGCCACCCGAGGCCGCGGCGTCCTTGGCGGCGTCCGCGATGTTGGTCAGGCCCAACTGCGCGTACACCGTGCCGATGAACGTGGTGCTGGTGACGCTGTAGAACGTCTGATCGAGCTCGTGGTAGACCTTCTTGCCCTTGGCCGAGGCAGGCACCGAGGCGACGGCCTTGGCGATGCGCTCCTTGGTGGTCGTGACGACCTTCTCGGCGTCGTCCGCGTGGCCGGTGGCCTTACCCAGGGTGCGCATCTGCTCGTAGGCCTCGTCGAGGTTCTTCGGAGCGGGCAGCACCAGGGCGGGGATCTTCAGCTTGGTCAGCGAGGCGACCAGACCGTTGGCGTCGTTGCTGACCACGACCAGGTCGGGCTTGTAGGCCGCGACCGCCTCGGCGTTCGGCTGGAACGCCGACAGCTTGGTCTTGGGCGCCTCCGCCGGGTAGGTGGACTGGTCGTCGACGGCCTCGACCTGAGTGCCGGCGCCGATGGCGAACAGGGTCTCGGTGGCGCTCGGGCCCATGACCACGATCTGCTCGGGGGCCGCCTGCAGGGTGACCGGTCCGTTGGCGCCGGTGACCGTCACCGGGAAGGCCGCCGCAGCGCTGGACGACGCGCTGGCCGACGGCGCCTCCGCAACACCGGTCGAGGTGGTGCCCACACAACCGGCCAGAGCCAGCACTGCGGGGGCGATGAGAGCGAGGCCGATCCGGCTCCGCCGAGAACTGGGACGCATGAAGATCTCCGTCTATCTGGGGCGGGGACGCACTCGGGTCCCTCGCCCGACGCGCGACCCATCACCTCGGGGTCGAGGACGTCGACACAGGGCAGGCGACCTGGCTCGCCGTCCGGATGACGCGGGGATCGCGCCGCCGGGCGGCTCACAGTTGCGGGACAGCGCCGGAATCACACCGGCTTCGCTGCTGCTGTGCCATCGAGGTCCGGGTGCGCAGGCGGCAGCCGAACTCCGACAGCGGCGAGGTTACCAGCGCAAACGCCCCTCGGCAGGGCCGCCGGCGTGCGCCAACCCACACCTCCCCACCTTCCTCGGCCGGGCGGGCAGGTTTCTCAGCCGGGCAGGAACGACAGCCGCACCTGCCGGATGGCATTGTCGACGTTCGGGTCGATCACCACGATGCTCTGCCACGTACCCAGGGCCGGCACCCCGTCGTCCACCGGCACACTCAGCGACGGCGCCACGAAGGCCGGCATCACGTGATCACCACCGTGACCCAGCGAGCCGTGGCGGTGCCGGTAGATGTCCTCGCGGGGCAGCAACCGGGCGAGGGCGTCGGCCAGGTCGGACTCGCTGCCCGAGCCGGTCTCGATCAGTGCGACCCCGGCGGTGGCGTGCGGCACGAAGACGTGCACCAACCCGTCGCCCCGCCCTCGGCAGAATGTGGTGACCTCGTCGGTCACGTCGGTGACCAGTCGTCGTCCAGTGCTGATGCGTAGTTCAGCGCGCTCCACTCACCCAGGCTAACGGGGTTTGTCCACAGGCTGGGTCGAGCCGGACATATCCCCCGTGATCGGCTCGTAGACTGGCGGCCGTTTCGAACGGGCCGGGGGGGTGAGCGGTGCCAACGTGCCAGATCACGAGCGTCACCCTGTGGGACCCGGCGGCCCGCCGCGTGGTGGGCCACGTCGAGCTCGAGGCCGCACCGGCGAGTTCGATCGCCGAGCTGCTGCAGGCGCTGCCGCCGGGCGAGGGCCACCGTGGTGCGCCAGCGCCGAGCTGGTTCGTCGGCGAGGTCCCACTCGACCCCCGGACGACGTTCGCCGACTCCCCCCTCACACCGGGCTGCCACCTGTCGCGCGGCGCACCCGGGCCTCGGCCCGCACACGAGCGAGCCGGCGCCGTCGGCACGCTGCGCGCCGTCCGGGGGCCGGCCGCGGGGGCCTCGTTCCGGCTGCGCCCGGGTGAGTACACCGTGGGACGCCCTCCGCAGGCGACGCTGCCGCTGCCGGGTGACCCCGAGGCGGCTCGACACCGGCCGGTGCGAGTGTCGGTGAGCCCGGCCGGCGAGTTGACGGTCGCACCCGGCAGCTCGGACGACGCCCGACGCCTCGCGCCCGGCGAGGACCTGCTCGTCGGCGCCACCACCCTGATCTGGTCACCACGCCACGAGGGACGCCGCGCCGCTCGGCGCGAGGACGGCCGGCTCTACTTCGACCGCTCGTTCGCCCCCACGCCGGGCATCGCACCGCTCGTCGTCCGGCTACCGGCGGCTGAGCAGCACGTGCGGGCGGTCTGGGCGACGGTGCTGACCTTCATGTTGCCGATGCTGGCAGCCGGGGCGCTGGCGTTGCTGATGCACCAGGTGTTCTTCCTGCTGATGGCGGTGCTCGGGCCGATCGGTGGGGTGGGCCACCTGCTGCTCGAGCGTCGCCAACGGCAGGCGCGCGAGGCCGACGTGGCCGCCCGGCGGGCCGAGGCGGCACGGCAGATCACCGGTCACGTCACCCGTGAGGGCGAGCTGCGTCGACGCGCCGCTCCGGGGGTGAGCGAGGTGATGGATCTCGCGGACGGCACCAGCGCCGGTCTGTGGCCCCGGACGGTCGACTCCGACGATGCGCTGGTGCTGCGGGTCGGCACCGCCGATCAGCCCGCCCAGATCCAGCTGGACGGCGAGGCGTGGCCACTGCTGCCCGAGCCGATCGTGCCGCAGGCGCCGGTCACGGTCGACCTGCGAGCGGCGGGGGTGCTCAGCCTGGTCGGAGCACCGGCGCCGACGGCGGCGATGGCGCGCTGGCTGGTGCTGCAGCTGGCCACGCTGCGTTCGCCGGAGGACCTGCAGCTCGTGCTGATCACGGCGGACGACGGCGCCGCCTGGGAGTGGGTCCGCTGGTTGCCGCACCTGAACGCCGGGGACGACGGCGGGTCGCTGCAGGTGGGCACCACCGCCGACACCCGGCTGCGGCGGGCGGCGGAGCTGCGCGAGCTGGTCGAGCAGCGGCGGCGCCGGCGGGACGACGCGGCGTCCGGCGGGGTGCGGTTCGACGACGTCGTGGTGGTGCTGATCGGGGCGCTGAACCTGCGCGAGCTCAGCGGCATGAAGGAGGTGCTGCGCGACGGGCCGGGCGTGGGCGTCTACACCCTGTGCACGGACGTCGGCTCGCTGCACGAGGCGCGGGCGCAGTGTCGGCTCGAGGCCGCCACGGCGATCCCGGGGCTGTCCGGCGGGCGGGGGGCGCTGTCGCGGGTGAGCGTCACCCGCGCCCGCAGTGAGGCGCCGATCATCGCGCTGGCCGAGGGGTGTACGCCGCTGCAGGCCGAGCAGGTGGCGCGGGCGTTGTGTCCGCTGCGCGACCGGCTGCTGTTGGCCACGGCAGGGCGAGCGGTGCCGTTCCCGGTGCGGTTCACCGACCTGGTCGATCTGCCGGCGTCGTTCACTCCGGGGCACGTTCTCTCGTTGTGGCGCAAGGAGTCCGGGCCGACGACGCGGGTTCCCCTGGGGGCGGATGCCGAGGGCGTGGTGTACGTCGACCTCGCGCGCCAGGGGCCGCACACGATGCTGGGTGGGGCCACCGGGGCGGGCAAGAGCATTCTGCTGCAGACATTCGTGACCTCGCTGTTGCTGGCCAATGCGCCCGACGAACTGAACCTGGTGTTGGTGGACTTCAAGGGCGGCAGCGCGTTCCTGCCGTTCGAGCGGTGTCCGCACGTGGTGTCGCTGATCCGATCGACCGGGCGCACCGCGGCCGAGGTCTTCGATCAGGCGGCGGCGCAGCGGGTGCTGGCGTCGGTGCGCACCGAGGTCGCTCGGCGCGAGTCGATCCTGGCCCCGTTCGGGGGCGAGATCGATGACTACTGGACGGCGCGCCACGCGAACGGCGGTGAGTCGTCATCGACGCTGCCGGCGATGCCAGCGCTGCCTCGGTTGGTGGTCGTCTTCGACGAGTTCGCCCGGGTGCTCGAGGTGGACGGCGACTTCCTGAAGGAGCTGGTGAACGTCGCCGCCAAGGGGCGCTCACTGGGGATGCACCTGGTGCTGGCCACCCAGTCGCTGCAGGGCAAGCTGTCGCCCGAGCTGAGGAACAACATCACACTGCGGATCTCGTTGCGCCAGAACGAGGCGGCCGACAGCGTCGAGGTGCTGGACTCACCCGAGGCGGCGGGCATCCCGGGGCGGCTGCGGGGGCGCGGGCTGATCTTGTGCACCACGGACGAGGTGCGATTGCCCCGGACCTTCCAGTCCGGCTACCTCGGTGGATCGGCCCGCGACCAGGGGCCGCCGCCGGTGAGCGTGCGCCAGGTGGCGTGGTCGGTGGTCGGGCTGCCGCGCGCCCAGGTGGTCGAGTCGACGTCGGGGCCAACGGATCAGGACCTGGTGATCGCCGCGATCGAGCGGGCGGCGCAGGGGTTCGTGGCCCCGTTCCGTCCGGTGTTGCCGCCCCTGGCCGACCGGATCGAGCTGGCCGAGATCATCGGTACCGCACCCGGGGATACGCCGTCAGCCGTTCCGTTCGGGGTGGTCGACGAGCCGGAGCGCCAGCGCCAGCCACGCGCCGTCCTCGATCTGGCGGGGACGGATCGGGTGCTGGTGTGCGGTGGCTCGCAGACCGGCCGGACGACGTTCGCTCGCACTCTGATCACGGCTCTGGCGCAACGGTTTCGGCCCGATCAGGTGCACCTGTACGTCGTCGAGCGGGTGCCGTCGGGGTTGGCGGCCTGGGCCCGGCTGCCGCAGTGCGGGGCTGTGATCTCGGCCGCCGAGCCGGACCGGGTGCGGCGTTTGGTGCAGTGGCTCGCGGGCGAGGTGGAACGCCGGCGCTGGGTTCGGCTGTCCGACAACGGGACCGGGCTGGCGGTGGGGCCACCGATCGTGGTCGTGATCGACGGCTGGGAGGTGTTCGAGAACCGGGCCGACCCGGCGTTCGTCGAGACCAGCCTGCTCACCACGTTGCGCGAGGTGATCGCGGTCGGGGTGACCGTGGGGGTGCACGTGGTGGCCATCGGCGGGCCGGCCCTGGCGAGCAGCAAGGTGGCCGAGCAGTACCAGCGGCGCCTGGTGCTGCCCTTCCCGCGGGAGGAGGACCGGCGTGCCTGCGTGGCGTCCGGCACGACGCTGCCGCCGGTGCTGCCGGGGCGGGCCGTGGACGCCGCGACCGGGCACCACGTGCAGCTCTGCCTGACGGAAGTGTCGGCCGAGGACCTGGTGACGGAGTCGTTGCAGGCGATGTCGTGGACCGGCTCGACCGTGACGCCGATTCCGGCGCTGCCGGCGCAGGTTGACCTGACCGAGCTGAAGGCTGACACCGATGGCACTCCGGGCAGCGTGGTCGTGGGTGTCGGCGGACCGTCGGTCGAGCCGGTCTCGGTGCAGCTGTTCGACGAGGGGCCGTCGGTGATGATGATCTCCGGGCCGCCCCGGTCGGGCCGCTCGACCACGCTGCGCACCCTGCTCGAGGGCCTGGTGAGAGTGGGGATTCCGGTGCTGCTGATCGCGTCGGCCCGCTCACCGTTGGCCGACGTCGCGGCGTCCGGGTTGGTCGAGGTGGTGCGCGGGCCGGCCGTGGACGACGCCGCCCTGCGGTGCGCTGCCGAACGCCTGGGCGCCCGCTACGCCGTGCTGGTGGACGACGTGCATCAGGTGTCCGTGAAGCCCACCGCGCAGGGCTTCGAGGACCTGCCGAGCCTGCTGGAGGAGATCGCGGACGAGGCCCTGGGGCGGCGCTGTCTGGTGATGGCCGGCGACGGGCTGGCCGTGCTCAACCGCCGGCGGCGCGGCATCACACCACTGGTGGAGCGGGCGATCGAGTCCGGCCACCGGCTGCTGCTCACCCCGACCCGGCTCCAGGATGCCCGCGAGCACGGCCTGACGTTGGAGGCAGACCAGCTCGTCGCCGCTCCGCCCGGTCGGGGCTATCTCGCCTCGGGGCGCAGCGCAACCCTGATCCAGGTGGCCCAGGCACCCGCCGACTGCTGACCACCCACTGACGTCGACCCGCCTCAGCCCACTCGAGTCCTCGCCCAAAGACCCGAATCGGCTGCTGTGGCGGCCGGATAGCGGCCATTTCGGGTCTTTGGGCGATCGGCTGGCTAGGTTTGGCCTCGTGATCACCCCGCCGATGCGCCAGGTTCGGGCCCTGTTCGACGAGGACACGGTGCGGGTGTACCAGGCCTATTCACCCTCGATCGCGGGGGCGGCGGTGGCCGCTGGGCGGTTCGTGGCGCCGTTCAAGCGCGATCGCATGACGTGGATCAAACCCTCGTTCCTGTGGATGATGTACCGCTGCGGATGGGGTACCAAGCCGGGGCAGGAACGCATCCTGGCCATCGACATCACCCGGGCGGGATTCGAGTCGGCGCTGTCGCAGGCCTGCCTGAGCCACTTCGATGCCGAGGTCTACCCCGACGACGAGACCTGGCAGCACCGCAAGGCCCTCAGCCCGGTGCGGGTCCAGTGGGATCCGGAGCGCACGGCCACCTTCGAGCCACTCCCCTGGCGCTCGCTCCAGGTCGGACTCGGCGAGGCGGTGGTGCCGGCCTACGTGGACGACTGGATCGTGCGCCTCACCGACATCACCGAGCAGGCGCGCGAGGTGCAGCATGCTGTCACCGACAACCCCGCCCTCCTCCCCGCCGAGCGGCCCTATCCGCTGCCTTCCGAGATCGCCCGGACCATCGGCGCCTCGAGCGAGTGATCAGACCCCCTACGACGGGCTGGGGTCGAGCCCCATGGCCGCAGCGTCCAAAGGCGAGTCGTCATTCTTTTGCGTGATGTAGACGACAACTTGGTGTTCGGGCAGCTCGGGCCGAGTGAGATCGCCGTCATCCTCGACGAAGTTGCGCTGCACGCTGATGCGCAAGTGGTCGGACTTGGCCAAGTAATAGTCACCGCCAAAGAAGAAGCTGTCGTGCAAGGCAAAGGTGACTCCCAAGGCTGCCGCGATGCGACGTTGTGTCGTGTCCATGTCATCACGGGAACCGAACGCCAGGGTGCGCATCAGACCTCACTCCGTCTCATCGTGGTACGACGATTCCGGGCCCTCGACCCAAGGCATTCTCGATCGACCGGTAGGCCATGAAGTGCACATCTCGACCGGCCAATCTCTCCAGCCCCTGCCAGGTGTCAGCGAGCCCGAGATCCCCCAAGATTGCCTCCGTGAGGGGCGCCGTCCTCATACCCCTGGATCGGGTCGCCGATCCGAGGTCGACGGCCCGCTCCAGGAGTGGACGACCGACCAGGCTGATGTCGAAGTCACTGAGCCGTCCCACGTCGAAGGGCTCACCCGTCGTGAACTTGAATCCCGTCACCGAGCTGCCCTGGAAGACCGCCGTCGTCCCGGCATGACCAGCTTGGTCGAGCCCGGCATACAACTGCCGCCCGAAGTTCTCGAATTCCTCGGCGCTGGCGAACCCCAATGGCCGGCACGGGGTCAGTCCGAGCGGATCGGTCCACGTGGTGGGGTTGGGGACGTAGCTGTGAGGGTTCGGCCCCGGCTGCAGCCCCAGCGGATCAGGGCTGAGGAACGCACCGACCAGCGGGTCGTAGTAGCGGTGCAGGGTGTAGTCGAGGCCGGTCTCGGTGTCGCGGTACTGGCCCGGGAATCTCAACGGGCACAACGGCTCCGACTCGTCGTCGGCCGAAGCACCCCAGAGCGTGGTGCGGCTGTGCCAGACCACCTGACCGGCGTCGTCCACCAGCTCGGTCGGGGTGCCGATCAGGTCGGTGACGATGGCGTAGAACTCGACGTCGAACCAGTCCTGCTCGTCCGCGTCGCCACTGACGTCCCCGCTGGGACGTCCCCCGGACGGCTCGCGCTGCACCTGGGTCACGGGCTGGTGCCGATCGGGGTGCCAGTCCCACGTCGTCACCCGCCCGTCGGACGCCACGTGCTCGGCGAGGCGCACGCCGTCCCAGACGAACGTCTCCTCGGCGAGCACGGTGTCGTCCTCGCCGAGACGCTGCTTGGCCACGCGCCGGCCGAGTCCGTCGTAGCGGTAGCGCCACCGCCCGCCGTCCGGATCGAGCACGGCAACCAGACGATCCTCGGCGTCCCAGGCGTAGCGCCACACCCGGTCCTCACCGGACGCGCCGGCCACCCGCCGCGTCGTCACCCGGCCGGCCCGATCGTGGTGGCACCGGACGTCGCCCGCCCGCCGGATCATCGTGCCCACCACCCGGCGTTCACCTCCCGGCGAGCCACCGTCCCGGCGGCCGGGCCACACGCCGAGCGCCAGAGTGCCGGCCGGGTCGTAGCCGTAGTCCTCACACCCGGCGTCGGAGGCGACAGCGATGACCCGATCGAGCGCATCCAGGGTGAACTCGCGCAGCCCACGAAGCCGATCGGTGACGCCCACGAGCCGCGACGCACCCGCGTACCGGTAGCTGCGCAGCTGAGCAGGCTCGCCGGCCGGCTCGTCACCGAGGTACTGCGCCACCAACTGCCCGGCCGCGTTCCACTCCTGGCCGAGCCGCAGGCCGCCCACCCGGCGCCCCACCTCGCGCCCGGCGGCGTCGTGCCGAAAGGCGACACTCCGTCCCGCCGTCGACAACTCCAGCGGCTGCCCGACCGCGTCGAACGACCACGTGCTCCGGGCGCCGCTGGGTGTCACCCGCGAGACCCTGTGGCCCGCCGCATCGAATGCGACGTCGACCCGCCGCCCGTCCCAGCTCTCGGCGACCACCCGGCCGAGCGCATCGAGTTCGATCGTCAACGCGGTGTCCGGACCGGTGCTCGACACCAGTCGACCCATCAGGTCGTAGCCGAACTCGGTGCGCACCCCGGCGACGTCCTTGACCACCAGCCGGCCCAGCACGTCCCAGCGGTAGCCGACCTGCTGGCCCAGCGGATTGATGCGTGACACCACCCGGCCCACCGCATCGCGCCGGTAGCGCAGTTCACGGCCGTTGACGTCCTGCTCGCGCACCAGGCGTCCCGCGGCGTCGTACGCGTAGGTCCACTCCCGCCCGAGCGGATCGACCAGGGCGGTCAGGCGCAACTCGCTGTCGTGCTGCACGCTCAGGCGTGATCCGTCGGGCCGAATCACCGCCGACGGCTGGTCGAACCACCCGTACTCGGTACGCGTCAGCCGCCCGGCGCCGTCCCGATGCTGCACGACGTTGCCCTCGCCGTCGTGAACCCAGGACTCCAGCTCGCCGCCGGGCGAACCGAGCGTGGTCAGCCACCCCTCCGGGGAGTACGTGGCGGTCTGGACGACGCCCGCCGGCCCCTCGACCGAGGTCAGGCGGCCGAAGGCATCGCGTCGCAACACCGTCCGGCCCACTCCCGCATCGATACGAGTCGGCAAGCCGGCTGGATTCGGCTCGATCTCGACGCGATGACCCAACGGATCGACCACGGTGACCACGCACCCGTCGTCCCGCCGGAGGTACTGCACCGAGGCCCCCGTCGGATCGATGACCTCGACCAGGTTGCCGCGTTCGTCGCGCCGGTACCGCCACACCAACCCGTCCGCCTCGACCACGTCCACCGGCAGATGCGCCTCGTAGGTGACCTGCACCCGGGCGCCATCGGCCCGCCGCACGCCGACCAGGTCGACGCCGCCCGGGGCATAGTCGTAGCGCGTGGTGGCACCGTGTGCGTCGGTGTGCGAGACGACCTGGTCGAACGCATCCCAGTCCGTGAGTTCCACCCCACCGAGCGGGTCGGTCACCGAGATCACCCGCCCGGCCTCGTTCATCCGGTAGGTGGTGACCTGGCCCAACGAGTCGGTGTACGTCGTCCGGCGCTGCCCAGGGTCGAACTCGAGGGTGCAGTCGAGCACCCCGCCGATCCCGCTGCCCTGCACACACCGGCCCAGCTCGTCGTAGGAGTAGGCATACCAATTGCCGTTGCGGTCCTCCCACCGGGTCATCCGCCCGGCGTCGTCGTACTCGAACCGCAGCGGCAGCCCCGAGGAGTTCACCACCGCGGCCAACCGCCCCGCCTCGTCGTAGCCGAAGGCCACCACCCGGAGGAGATCACCGCCGGCGCGCAACAGCGAGATGGCGTGCACCCGTTCGTCGGCGGTGTCGAGGACGACGTGATACCCACCGGAGTGCCGCAGCCCGAGCAGTTGACCGTCACCGCCGTAGTCGACGTCGATCCGGTGCCCGTTGCGATCGACGATCGCCATCAGGGCGGCGTCCGGCCCGTCCCCTGCCTGAGGGCGGCCGAACCAGGACGACACCCCGCTACGCGGGTCGGTCACCACATACCCGGCCTCGACGCGAGTCAACTCGAGCTGCTCACCCGCGACCGGACGCGACACCTCGCCCCGAGTCGGCAGGGGAAAGGTCAGCACGCTGCCGTCGGCCCGCGCGAAGTGCACCACGCCAGAGTCGATCTCGAGGTGTTCGTCCAGACTCGACGCCCAGTTCGGCCCGAACCAGCGCCCGCTGCGATACGACGACACGTGAGTCCGCTTCAGCAGCAACGGCAGCGCACCGGGCAGCGACAGGTCGACCTGGGTGAGCACCACCTCACCCGAGGCCAGGTCGATCGGGTCCTTGGTGACGGTGCGGCGCAGCGACGACAGCGTCGTCATCGCTCCTCGTCGCACCGAACCCCACGAGCGCCCCGCGCCGGTGCGGGCCATGGCCTGTAGTCGGCGCAGCGGCGCCACGAAGCGCGCAACCGGCCCGGCGGCCAACAGCAACCGCGCCCGGCCCAGCACGGCCCCGCCGGGGATCACCCCGAGCATCGACCACGCCAACTCACCGACGCCCGCCCGATGCTGGGCGACCTTCACCGCCGTCGCGGCCGCGAGCACCGCCGATACGGCGAACAACGCCCAGACCACCGGCCCGCCGAAGAACAGGGCGGCAATCGACAGCACGACGGCCAGTGCGCCGCAGGCGTCGACGAAGCCGTCCCACGACCGGAACGGGCTCGACACGACGTTCCAAGCCTGCTGCCAGAACGACGCGTCGCGCACTCCCTCGGCGGCATCGTCCAGGTCGCGTACCGCGCGGATCTCGGCGTCGCCCCGCACCTCGGCGGCTTGCAGTGCGAGCCGGCGCGCGGCGTCCTTCTCGGCCGTGGCCTGGCGTGCTCGTGCCGCGGCGACGCGAATCTGCCCCCGCAGCCCCTCGTCCAGGCCCACGGTCCCGGCCTCGACCGCCGGCGCCGCCAACCCGCGCGGGGACAGGTCCAGCGCGTGGGTCGGCGGCAGCACGGTGCGAATCCGGTGCAGCTCACCGTCGTAGGCGCACTGCGCATCAACGCCTCGACGAAGCGCGGTCCGGGCCAACGACTGGGCGTGGTCGAGTGATCCGGCGAACGTGGTCAGGGCGTGACCGCATCGTCGGTAGGAGCGTTCGACGGCGCTCAGCTCCCCCGGAAGGGTCGACAGTGCCTCCCGGAAGACGGGGGCGTAGTCACCGACCATGCCGATGCCGTCGGCTGCTCCCGAGGCGCCGCGCAGCCGGGCCACGGACCGCGCCGCGACATCGGCATCCGCCGCCCAACGTTGCCCCGCAGACCGCACCGCCGGCGTATCGCCCGGTGCCGGATCACCACCCAGGCCGAGGATCCCCCAGTCCGCCATGGTGATCAGGCACCCGTGCTCAGCTGAGCGTCGAGCGACTGGTGATCGGCGATGGCCTTGTTCAAGAACTGCGACATGCCGCTCAACCCGCCGATGACGTCGGTGGCGCCCTTGGTCCACTGGGCGTAGGACTCGTCGAAACTGCGGGATGCGCGGTCCGTGACGAAGCCCGACGCGACCAGGTTCTGCACCACCGAGTGGAGCTGCCGCAGCAGCCCCTCCAGCTCGGATTGACCGCTGGTCAACCGGCTCGCGGTCGAGCTCAACTCGGCATAGTCGACATGGATGTTGGGCATGGCGAAACTCCTTCGGGTGTGTTTGATCCACCTCCGACCCGGACGGGCGGAGGTTCTGGGGTGAGCCGCGATCAGCTGTCGGCGGACGGGCTCCACTGCACGGTCGAACTGACCGCGTCGAACAGGTCCAGCAGCGCGTCGGCCAATTCGACATGGGGGCTGCTCATGACGAAGTTCAGCACCCGTTGCTCACCCGGAACGGGCACCAACGTCTGCATGGTCACCGAGCGGTCCGCCTCATCCGACGGCTGCACCGCCGTCACCCGGACGCATCGCCCCGCCGGTATCTCCGTCATGGTCACGTGGCGTCCGGCCGTCGAGGTGATCTGGGCCGCGATCGTCTCGACATCCGGATCGCCGACCCCCTCCGGAACATCCTGGACTGCACCGAAAGCGCTGGCCAGCAACAGATTCCGATCGGTCAACGGCTCGACCATCGCCGCGGCGAACACCACTCCTGCCCGATCGGCCTGCACGGCGACGTCACGCAGCGAGCGCACGATCCTCCCGCGGAGCGGGGCCAAGGACGGCTGCTCCTCCAGGCGCCGGTCGACCAGGCGGGCCAGCTCGCCGGTATGGGTCGCCCGCCACCCGTCGAACTCGAACCAGCTGGGCGGCAACGTCACCGAGAAGTGAGTCATGCCAGCGTCGCCACCAACACGCCGTCCACCGCGGCGGATCCCTCGACGAGACCCTGCAGCCGTCCGGCCGCAGCATCGATCAGGACGATGGCCCGCTCACGATGGTCGGACGTCACCTCGACGAAGCGACGCAAGGCCTCGGACACCTGCCCCGAACCCGTTGCCGTGGAATCGATGACGGCCGTTCCGGCCACCGACAGCAGCTCGGCCGCGATCAACCGCAGGTCGCTCACCACGTCGGCGGCCGCCGTCGTATCGGCCCCAAATCCTTGCGCCACAATGCTCTCCGCTTCGCCCGAGATCAATCGAGATCGATCGAGATCGGTTCGACCGTATCCAGCCGATCCGGACGAGCGACAGAGCGAATCAGAAACTGTGGATAACTACCGAAAGAGACTCAGGTGCGCCGCATCGCGTACTGGACCAACGACACCAGCGCCTGCTTGGTCGCCGCCCGAGCCCGGGCGTCGGTGTACATCATGGGCACCTCGGGCGAGATCGACAGCGCGTCGCGGACGTCGTCCAGGGTGTGCTTGGCCACCCCGTTGAAGCAGTTCACCGCCACCACGAACGGGATGCCGCGGGACTCGACGTAGTCGACCGCCGGGAAGCACTGGTCCAGGCGGTCGGTGTCGACCAGCACCACACAACCGATCGCGCCGCGCATCAGGTCGTCCCACATGAACAGGAAGCGATCCTGCCCCGGGGTGCCGAACAGATAGAGCCACAGGTTGCCCGGTAACGCGATCCGGCCGAAGTCCATCGCGACCGTGGTGGTGGTCTTGGTGGCCGTCGCGGCCCCGGCGTGGTCGACCCCCACCGAGTGCTCGGTCATCGCAGCCTCGGTCGAGAGCGGGTCGATGTCCGAGATGGAGGAGATGAACGTGGTCTTGCCGACGGCGAATCCCCCGGCCACCACGATCTTCACCGTCGTCGGCGGGGCCGGCCGGGTGCTCCTCGCGTGACGGGGTGCGGGCACGGGCATCGGGGCCGGACGAGCCGGCTCCACCGAGGCTGCCGAGACGCCGTACCCGGTGAGGTCAGAGTGCGCAGATGCCATCGAGGACACTCTCCAGGAGGGTCGTGGCGGCGAGGGGTGAGGGCACCTCGTTCGCGGTGGACAGTCCGTGCACGTAGAGCAGGCCGGCGGCCTCGAGGTCACCGACCAGCACGCGCACCACACCCATCGGCAGTTTGGTGTGGGCCGACAGCTCGGCGATCGAGGTGTAGGAGCTGGTGGCCAAGGCGAGGATGTCGCGCTCCTCGGGGGTCCGTCCGGAGGGCACCGCCGCCAGCGATTCGACCAGCGTCTCCATCGGCAGCTCACCAGCGGTCGACCGGGTACGTCCGCCGGTCAGGGTGTAGGGCCGTACCTCGGAGGCGTGGTGTTCCTCCGGCGGCTCCGGCGTTCGCTTGATCATGTGCAGGTCACCCACCGATCACCGTGCGGACCGGCCCCGAGACCGGTAGCTGAGACCGCAGGTGCGAGACCAGCTGCGGCGTGAGCGAGCTCTCGGCCCGGGTCACCAGCAGGGCCATCTCGTAGCCGATCAAGCCGATGTCGCAGCCGCCGTCGGCCACCACGGCGAGCATCGACCCGTCCGAGATGCTCATCAGCACCAGGAATCGATCGTCCATCTCGACCACCGACTGCCGCACCTCCCCGGCCCGCAGATGACGGGCTGCGCCGCGGGTCAGGCTGGTCAGCCCGGCCACCACGGCGGCGAGCTGGTCGCCACTGGTGCGGTCGAGTTCGGTGGACATGGCCATCAGCAGGCCGTCGGCGGAGACCACCAGGGCATGCCGCGAGCCGGGAACGCTGCGGACGAAGTTGTCCAGCAACCAGGCGACGTCGGCGACGTCCTCCATCGGGTTCACATGTGCTCCTGCGGTGTCGGGGCGGGTGCGCCGTAGCCGGTGGTCGGGAGGGGGGAGCCATAACCGAGGGACGCCGCGGATGGCGCCTGCCGCGGGCTGATGCCGCCGAGTCCGCGACCCTCGCTCGCGCCGCGCAGGAAGCCGGACATCGTGCTGCGAACCGCCTCGGCGGTGCGCGGCCGGGAGTCCGGTTCGGGCACGCCGAGTACGTCGGCCTCGGGCAACACCGGGGACGGCGCCACCTCGGCGGCCGGCATGGGCGCGGGGGTCCGCTTGGTGAGGGTGGCGGGCGAACCGCCGCCGACCTCCGGGCGGTACGAGGCCAGCATGCTGAGCTCGGACAACGCCGTCGAGGCCAGTTCCGCACGCTCCGACGGCCCGGACGACGACGCCGGCTCGGTCGGCGGCAACGGGACCGACGGGGCCACGCCCTGGGCGCGACGGGATCCCTGGTCCACCTCGCTGACCGTGGCGATCGGTGGCAGGAGCGGCGCAATCGGCTCGGGGTGCTCGTCCTCGAACCGCTGCGCGCGACCGCGCCGTCCGAACCGGCCGAGCGAGAAGCCGCTCTGCTGACGCTGTGGCAGCACGTCCATCGTGACCGGCATCGTCGAGGCCAGCGGAGCGGGTGGGGAGGGCGCGGGTGGGGAGGGCGCGGCTGGTGAGGGCATCGCGGGCGGCGCTGCCGGCGGGAAGGGGTCACTCGGCGGCAGGACCTCTGCCACCTCGGCCGGCGGAGGCGGCACCACGACGGAGGCCGGCGGCACCTGACCGGAGGTCAGTTCGTAGCCGTACTGCCCCGGCGGAGGCGGCACCTGGAAGCCCTGGTTGGCGGTGCCTTCGGGCAGCTCGGCCCCGTACTGGCTGCCGTACCCGGCGGCGGGCAGGGGCGCGGTGAGCGGCGGCGGCGCCGCAGACGTGGCCGGACGACGCCGAGGCAGCGGCGGGACGGTGTCGGCCGACTCCCCCGGTTCTTCCGGCGCGATCGGCCCCGGCATCACCAGGGGTTCGGGCATCGCCAGGGGTTCGGGCATCGCCAGCGGTTCGGGCATGGTGATCGGTTCGGGCTTGGCGATTGGTTCGGGCACGACCGGTTCGGGCATCACCGGTTCCGGGTCGTCGGCCACTGGCTCCTGGGTGCGCCGCAGGATCACGGGGGGAGGGTTCTCCGCGCCGGCGACGTCGATGTGATCGATGATCCCGGTGGAGGCCGGTGTCGAGCCCTCGACGAACACCACCCCGGGCAGCTCGACCATCGCGACGGTGCCACTGCCGGAGGCATTCTGCAGCCACACCCGTGCACCGAGACGTGCCGCCAGACGCGCGACGACGTACAGGCCGAGCCGCTGCACCCCGGAGGTGTTGACGGGCACCAGCACCGTGGAGTCGACGTCCGCGAGCCGCTGGTTGGCGGCCGCCAGATCCTCTGGTGACAGCCCCAGCCCCTGGTCGATCACGCTGATCTGGACGCCGTGAGGCGAGCCCTGGGTCGAGACCACCACCGGCGTACTCGGCTCGGAGAAGTTGGTGGCGTTCTCGATCAGCTCGGCGATCAGGTGGGCGGCCGGCAGCGTCAGGTGGGCCACCACCAACGGGTTCATCCCCGTCTCGAGCTGCACCCGCTCGTAGTGCTCGACCTCGCTGATCGCGGTGCGGATCACGTCCGTCAACGGCATCGCCGCGCGAGCGCGTCGTCCGGAATCGATCCCGGCCAACACCAGCAGACTCTCGGCGTTGCGGCGCATGCGGGTCGCCAGGTGATCGAGCCGGAAGAGGTTCTGCAGAACGTCCGGGTCCTCTTCGCTGCGCTCGAGCCGGTCGATGAACGACAGCTGGCGGGCAAGCAGCACCTGATTGCGCCGGGCCACGTTGACGAACGTCTCGGCCAGGGAGGAGCGCAACTGCGCCTGCTGGTGGGCGATGTCGAGCACGGTCTCCTGCACCTCGGCGAAGGCCGCCGCCACAGCGCCGACCTCGTCCTCGGACTCCTGCTCGACCGTGGGCAACTCCGCCGAGGCCGCGCCCTTCACCGAGATCGCCTCGACCGCGGCCGGCAGTTCCTCCCGGGTGAGCGTGGTGACCGCTGCCAGCCGGCGCAACGGAGCGGTGATCCGGCGGGACTGCATCAGTGCGAGCAGCACCATCAGGCCCACCAGGGCCACCGCGACGCCGGTCACCAGTGCCGCGCGCTGACCGGCCGACTCGGCCGATGACTGGGCCTCGGTCGACGCGTCGGCCGCCACGCCGTGGGCCAACCGACGCAGGGCCTCGGTCTGATCGTCGGCGACCGCCGTCCAGATCTCGGCGGTGACGGCACTGTCGCCGTCCGCGGCGCTCTGGAGGCGACCGGCCAGTTCGAGGAAGGCCGCCGCCGCCGCGACGGCCTGCTGCTGAACCTGCGGCTCGACCACGCTGCCACTGGACTTGAACGCGGCCAGGGCGCGAGCGTGATCGGCGAGTGCCACGGCCAGGTCGGCGTGCTGTTCGGCGGTGGCCCCACCGGCGCCGATGGCGTCACCACCCACCAGTTGCGCGGTGGCGGCCGCTTCGACTGCGCGATGCAGCAGGGTGACCGTGGCGAACCGGCGAGCGAGCGTGCGGTCGGCCAGCGCCTCGCCGACGGCCCCGGCGAGTTCGACGTCCGCGGCGATGATCTCGGAGTACCCCGACCGCACCCGGTCGGGTCTTCCGCCGCCGTCCACGGCTCGGCGTTGCTCCGCAACCTTGGCGTTGACGCTCTGGACGTGATCGATGACGGCCGCGACCTGAGGCACCGCACCCCCGAGGTCGCCGTCCCGCAGGGCACTGGCCAGGGAGACCAGCTCGCGGTCGGAGGCGGCCCGCAGGGTGGTCAGCTGGGGCGACGTGGGCGGCATGGACGCCAGGCGTTCACGCTGGAGGGCCGTGATGGTGCGGGTGACCTGATCCTGGGTGTCGGCGAAGTCGCCGACCTCGCGCGCGACGCGGACCTGGTGCAGGGAATCGAGCGTCTCGCTGCCCGCGACGACGGCCAACAGGGTGACGGGCAGGGCCAGAACGGCAAGAACCTTCCACCGAATGCCCAGCTGTCGACGCATCGAGGCCCTTTCCCCATCGGCGCAGCGCTTCCCTGGCGCCTTGGTGTTCGTCGGACGCTCGGTGCTCTCGCCACACCTCTGGGGGGCGATGTCACCTGTTCGCCGCACCCGCGGGGCGGCAGACTGCGCGGGTGAGCCCGCCACCGTCGTCCGCCATCGGTCGCAGAGTCGGCCTGATCGTCGTCGCCGGCGGCCGATCGACCCGCTGGGCGGGGGTGGACAAAACGGCCCAACTCCTGCTCGGGCAACCGGTGCTGCTGCACGTGGTGACCGCCGGCCTGGCCGGGATCCAGGCGGCAACCCAGGCCCCGGACGACGCCGCGCCCCCGCCTGTGGTGATCGTGGCCCCGTCAGCGCACCCGGCTCGGGCACAGATCGATCGCACCCACCCCCAGGTGCGGTGGACGGTGGAGGAACCGGCCGGCGGCGGACCGGTCGCCGCCCTGGCCGCCGGGCTCTCGATGCTCGCCGGGTCGAGCGATCTGGTCGTGGTCCTGGCCGGGGACATGCCGTGTGCCCGGACGGCGGTGGTCAGACTGGTCGCCGCCGGTCGAGCCGAGCCGGACGACGCGCACCCGGCGGGGGTGGTCGGGATCGACCCGGACGGCGTGCGCCAGCCTCTGCTCGCCGTCTATCGCAGCGGCCCGCTCGCGGAGGCGCTCGCCGGACTCCCGCCCGCCCATGCCTCGATGCGCTCGCTGCTCGCCGGGCTCGGGCTGTCGACGTTGCCGGTCACCGCGCGAGAGTCGCTCGACCTCGATACGCCCGAGGCGCTGGCTGTGGTCGAGCGGACACTCCTGGATTCGTGAGCAGAGGCTAGATTCCTGAGCATGAGAGCCGTCGTGGTGACCGCCCCGGGTGGGCCCGAGATGATGACCGTGGCCGAGGTCCCCGAGCCGGTGGCCGGGCCGGGTGAGGTGGTGCTCGACGTCGCGGCCACCGCCGTGAACCGGGCCGACATCATGCAACGGATGGGCCACTACCCACCGCCACCCGGGGCGCCGGAGTGGCTGGGCTTGGAGGCCAGCGGCACCGTGACCGCCGTCGGGGACGGCGTCGAGGGTTGGGCGGTGGGTGACGAGGCCTGCGCGCTGTTGGCCGGGGGCGGCTATGCCGAGCGGGTCGCGGTGCCGGCTGGGCAGTTGCTGCCGGTGCCGGCCGGGGTGTCGCTGGTGGACGCTGCCGCGCTGCCCGAGGTCACCTGCACGGTGTGGAGCAATGTCTTCATGCTGGCGCGATTGCGTCCGACCGAGACGCTGCTGGTGCACGGCGGGTCCAGCGGTATCGGCACCATGGCGATCCAACTGGCGCGCCAGATCGGGGCCACCGTGGCGGTGACGGCCGGGTCGGCCGACAAGCTGGCCCGCTGCGCCGAACTGGGCGCCACGGTGCTGGTCAACTACCGCGAGCAGGACTTCGTGGACGTCGTCCGCGAGGCCACCGGAGGGCGCGGAGCAGACGTGGTGCTCGACAACATGGGCGCGAAGTACTTGGGGCGCAACGTGTCCCTGCTCGCCACGAATGGCCGGCTGGTGGTGATCGGGCTGCAGGGCGGGCGCAAGGCCGAGCTCGATCTCGGGTTGTTGCTGTCCAAGCGGGCGGCGGTGTTGGCGACCTCACTGCGGTCGCGTCCGGCGGACGAGAAGGCCTCCATCGTGGCCAGTGTGGTCGAACACGTCTGGCCGCTGCTCACCGATGGTGTGGTGAAACCCGTGATCCACGAACGCTTTCCGCTGGATCAGGCGGCCGACGCCCATCGCTTGGTCGAGTCGTCCGGCCATGTTGGCAAGGTGCTGCTGACGCTCTGACTCGACGGCACTGACTCGAGAACCCTCACTCAGAACGGTGGCGGGGTTCCCTCGGGACGGCGCGGTGGCGGCAGGAGCGGCCAGGCACCGGGCAGGTCGCCCTCGGCCGCCAAGGGTGGTGGGGTGTCGGGTGGTTCGCTGACGTGGTGTCCGGACGGCGTGCGCCAGGTGACCTGCCCCGTGACAGTGTCCAGCGTCGGAGTGAACCCGGCGTGGTGCTTCAACAGGTGGTGGAATCGGCACAGAGGGGCCAGGTTCTTCTCGCTGGTCTGGCCGCCCGCGCTGTGGGCGGTGAGGTGGTCGAGGTCGGCCTCGATGGCGGGACGACCGCAGCCGGGGTGGGAGCACCGCGGCCGGTTGGCCTTGACCAGGGCCTTCATGAACGGGGACGGCGTGTACCCGGGGTCGGTGGCGGCGCGGCCGATCGCGATGAGGGTGCCGTAGGTCGGGGAGTCGGGTCGGTCGTCGAGGACCTGGCATCGCCACAGCGCGCGTCTCCCGTACTTGTCGAGGATCGCGGCGAGGGCATCGGTCGGGATGGGTCCGTGGCCGGCCGCTTCGACCCATCCGGATCCGGTCGGCGGTCGCTGACCGGCCCAGAGGGCGGTGAGGACCTGGAAGGGGATGGTGACGTTCAACGACACCTTGGGTTCAACCCGGATCCCCGGGCAGGCCGGCGCCGGGGCGCTGACGGCGTCGCCGCCGAGCAGGCCACCACGGGTCACGCCGCCGCCGGTCACCTCGTCACTGACCACGTCGTCACCGGTCTCGTCCTCGCCTGTCGCCGGGGCCGTGGTCGCCTCGGTCGGTTCCGGTGCGTGCGGGGTGTCGGTGTGCCGGGTGGTGGTCGCGGCGTCAGGGTCACCGTCGCCGGCGCCGCCGGGTGCGGTGGGCAGCAGCGGGGGCATGGTGTCGGGGTCGGTGACCAGGTCGAACATGACCTGCGCCATCGAGGCCGCCTGACGTTCCCGCTGCCCCACCGACCCACCGTTGCCACTGTCGGGGCAGGTGACGGCCCGGACCCGGTGCAGCAGCGCAGCATGGAGCTCGGCGACGTTGGTGAGCGAGCCCCGGTAAGTGATGGCCGCCCGGCCGTAGCCGTGCTGGGTGACCTTGACGGTGTCGCGTTCGGTGGCGGCATCGTCCAGGATCCGGCGATACGCCACCGCGTCGGCCTGCGCGATCAGCCGCTCGATCCGATTGCGCAACCCCACGGCGCCGAGTTGCTCGGCCACCGGCAGGATCATCTGTTCCACCCAGTCCCGCGCCCGACCCGCCGCCAGGCGTGCGGTCTGGCGGGCCACCTCCCGCGCCCGGGTCGTGGAGATCGTGCCCTCCAGCAGCGCCCGATACAGCCGGCCGTGGTCCTCGGGCCAGGTCGCCAGCATCTCCACCCGCGCCCGCAACCCACTGGGGCTGATCCGCGCCACCGCGGCGACCTCCTCGATCGCCGCCGTCAACGCCCGCTCCTCGGGGTCACGCACCCACTCCGGCAGGTTCACCTCGACATCCAGATCCAGCTCATGCGGGTGCCGCGCCTGATACCGCCACGCCAACTCCCGGGTGAGTTGGGCTTGGGTGAGTTCGATGTGGGTGATCGCCTGCCGGCACGCCACCGCCGCCGAGACCACCTCCGCATCCGACAATCCCGACGGCTGCGACTGCGCAAGAGTGACCGCCGCCACGGTCACCAACGACGGCTCGACGGTGCCCGGGGTCAGGAACGTCCGGCAGATCCGCCCCGCCACCACGTCCCGGTCGTCCTCGTTCTCGGGTCCACCGTCGGTGAACCAGTCCCACACCGCCTCCCGCGCCGACAACCGCTCCTCGCGCCCCGCCAGCTGCTCCCGCTGCACCGAGTTCTCGGCCCGCAATGCCTCGACCTCGACCCGCAGCGCGTCGTTGTCGACGCTGAGCCGAGCCACCTCGGCGTCCGCGTCGTGCAATAGGTCGGCCGTGAACATGCATTCAGTCTACTCGAACATACGTTCTATCTCTAGTAGTCGAGGGCGCCAGTTCCCTTACGCGACAAGGGCTTCGGAACTCATTCGGCGCCCACGCCACTCGGGATCAATCAGTCCTGCCAGAGCGTGCTCGCGACGACAATGAGCCGTGCCGCGATGCTCGGATAGACACCACTCGACTGACGGAGTTTGCCGCCGAAGTCCCCCAGGTACACCCCGCCTGGCCCGAACATGCGTAGCTGGGCATACGTGGTGTCACCAACCCAGAAGCCGAACACCTGCTGTCCCGTCTTCAGCCGGGTCAGCGGGATCTGGGTCGCCCGCACGCCCGGCGCCGGCACATAGTCGAGCCGTGTCACCTCGGCGGCCGCGAATCCCTCGACCTTCTCGGAGCCGTTCACCTGTCCCATGGAGTAATTGATCGGAAGATCCGCCCATAGCGGCGCCTCGAAGCATCCCGACTCACTGGTCGCCACCCCGATTCCCGCCGCACATGCTGGCAATCCTCCGGACGACTCAGCGAGCACCTCGTCGGCGGGTACCGGCTTCCAGCGCGAGTCTGGCCCGCCCGGCACCGGGAGCAGAGCGAACAACGCCAGACTCACCAACGTCACCGGCACCCACGACAACCGGGGGTGACGCAGACCTTGCACTCGGTCGGCAGCGCTTGTCCGAGCGCCCCGAACCAGCTCACCGAACCCCGCCACGCAGAGCACCACCACCGCCAACCCCCGCGCATTGCCCACCAGGAACAGCGCATGGTCACCCACCGGCAGCCGGGCCACCACGTCGACCAGCCCCACACTCATCACGGCCAGCAGCATCACCCCGGCCACTCGGCGCATCGGCTCGGTGCCGCCGATCAGCAGCATGGCCGCCAACACGGTCCAGAACTGGTGATGAGTCCACGACACCGGCGAGGCAGCCACGGTGGCACAGCCGACCAAGACCGCTGCGTGCGTGCGCAATCCCGCCCGATCAAACGCCCGCGCCCGCCACAGCGCTGCGCCGCACAGCACCACCAGAACCAGTCCCCACACCACCGGACGCACCTGCCCCGGCACACCGGAACGCAACAGCATGCCGTTGACCGACTGGTTGCCCAGCGCGGCCAACTCCCCGATGCGCGAGGTGGTCAGCATCGCCGACGTCCAGTAGGTCCAGCTGGCCTGCGGCAGCACCAACCCGGCCAGAACCGTTGCCCCCGTGAAGGTTCCGGCCGCCACGGCGGCCTCGCGACGACGTCCGGCCATCCAGTGGGACGCCACGAACAACAATGGCGTGAGCTTGATCGCAGCGGCCAACCCGATCAGGACCCCCCGGTAGGGCGCCGGCAGCACGCCCAGGGCATCGGCCAACACCGCAACCACCAGGAAGACGCTCACCTGTCCGAAGCGCACGTTGCTCTGCCCCGGGGCGCTGAGCAACAGGGCGACGGCACCTGCCCAGGTCAGCGCCGTCCGCGAGGTCACGGCCGCCGACACCGACAACGACGCGCCGTCCGGCCAATGACTCACCACCAGCCGGGCGAGCACCACCATGGCCAGCAGTGTCGCCGCTGTCCAGGCCACGCCGACCACGCCATCGGGCAGCCACCCGAGGGGATAGAACGTCAACAGCGCGAACGGCGGATACGTGAACGGATCACCGTTGGCGGCATGAAAGTCATACGGCGGCATCCCCACCTGCAACTGCCGGACGGCGCCCAGGTAGACCCCCAGGTCGGCGAGGCGGTCGGTGGGCGGCCGGCGCACGATCAACAGCGCCGACCCGGCGGCCAGCACTCCGAAGGCCAACCGCCACCACCGCACCAACCTCGCGCTCAGCATCCCTTCAGCCCCGCCGGCGCAAGAACTTCAGGCCCGACCAGATCTCGCTGACGGCGGCCACCTTCACATCGACCCATCCGGTGGGCAGGACGTGCCGGCGCAGGCCGTCCTCGGTGAGGTCTCGAAACAACGGTGAGGACTTCTTCGGCCACGACAACCACAGCGCGGCGCCGTCGTCCAGGCAGTCGAGCGCCGCAGGCAGGCGCCGCACCAGATGAGCCTCGTCGAGGGCGAAGAGATGAACCAGATCGTGCAGGCCCTGCGGGACAGCGCGGCCCGAGACCGCGGTGTAGGAGGCCAGCGGCCACACGTCGGCCAGCAGCTCGGGGTACTCCTGTGGCGCATCGATGCTCAGCACTCGCCAGTCCGGCCGTTGGGTCAGGCCGAGCTTGTGGGCCAGCGTCTTCGCCCCATAGCCGTGCGTCGGTGCACCCGCACTGTTCACCATCACGGTGATCAGTATCGAGCCAGTCGGCCAAGGGGCGGCCAAACCGCGTCCTGATCCACGCGGCGGGCCACTCCTTGGCCGCCCCCGGTACCGACAGAGACGCATCGGACGGCTCGAAGGTTGCCTTCGATCTGCCCAGAGAAGGTCACGATGAGATAACGGACCTCACATCCCCCCGACCAGCCCGCAGTGAGTGATCATCGGGTGCAGACTCGACCCAGCGGACGAACAGGCCGCGCCACGCAGGAACCACGAAGGGGTGGACACCATGGCGGTATCGATCAATCTGGACAAGGCACTCGACAAGGCCTGGGAGGGCAAGTCCCTCGACGAGATCCTGGCTGCGCCGGTCTCGGCCCTCGCCGGGGTGACCGACGCGGACGCCGAGCACCTGAAGGCCGCATTCGGCATCACGACCGTGCGTGACCTCGGATCGAACAAGTACTTCGCCGTCGCCGGCGTGCTGGTGGCCCTCAGCGGTCACACCGGCTGACCGACGGCCTCGCTCTCGGCCCCGGCCTGGGGTAGCCCGGTCCGGATCAAGTGGTTGAAGGCGCTGAGCGAAGCGGTGGCCCCGGCCCCCAGAGCGATCACGATCTGCTTGTACGGCACCGTCGTGCAGTCACCGGCGGCGAACACCCCGGGCACCGAGGTGTGGCCGGCAGCATCGATCTCGATCTCGCCCCGCGGGGTCCGGGCCACCGTCTCGCCCAACCACTCGGTGTTGGGCAGCAGACCGATCTGCACGAACACCGCGTTGAGGTCGACCTTCTTCACCGACCCATCGGTACGGTCCTCGTACGTCAACGCGGTGACCTTGCCGCCGTCGCCGATCACCTCGGTGGTACGGGCGCTGACCACCACGTCCACATTGGACAGGCTGCGCAACGATCGCTGCAGCACCTCGTCAGCGCGCAGTTGAGGGTCGAACTCGAGCAGGGTCACGTGGGACACCACGCCGGCCAGATCGATCGCGGCCTCGACGCCCGAGTTGCCGCCGCCGATCACGGCAACCGGCTTGCCCTTGAACAGCGGCCCGTCACAGTGCGGGCAGAACGTGACGCCCTTGTTGCGGTAGTCCGTCTCGCCGTCCACACCCATGGTGCGCCAGCGGGCCCCGGTGGCCAGCACCACGGTGCGCGCCCGCAGCCGGGCGCCACTGTCGAGCACCACCTCGTGCAGCCCGCCCTCGGCGTCGGCCGGCACCAGCGCCTCGGCCCGCTGCATACGGATCAGCTCGACGTCGTAGGCACTGACATGTGCCTCCAGCGCCGCGGCCAGCTTCGGCCCCTCGGTGTGCTCGACCGAGATGAAGTTCTCGATCGACATCGTGTCGAGCACCTGACCACCGAACCGCTCGGCCACCACGCCGGTGCGGATCCCCTTGCGGGCAGCGTAGATCGCGGCCGCGGCACCCGCCGGACCCCCACCGACCACCAGGACGTCGAACGGCGCCATCCCGTTCAATCGCTCGGCCTCGCGCGCGATCGCCCCGGAGTCGAGCTTGGCGACGATCTCGTCGAGCGTCATGCGGCCCTGACCGAACAACTGCCCGTTGTGGAACACGGTCGGCACCGCGAGGATCTGCCGGGCGTCGATCTCGTCCTGGTACAGCGCCCCGTCGATCGCGACGTGGCTGACGCCGGGGTTGAGCACCGCCATCAGGTTCAGCGCCTGCACCACGTCCGGGCAGTTCTGGCACGACAACGAGAAGTAGGTCTCGAAGTGGTGCTCCCCGGGTAGCGCGCGCACCTGGTCGAGCAACTCCTGGGCCAGCGTCGAGGGGTGACCGCCCACCTGCAGCAGGGCCAGCACCAACGAGGTGAACTCGTGACCCAGCGGGATCCCGGCGAAGCGCAGCGAGATCGGTGCGGCGTCGCCGTCCGCGGGCCGGATCACGAACGACGGACGTCGCGGGTCGTCGTCCGAGCGCATCACGGTGATCTTGTCGCTCAGGGCCGCGATCTCGTCCAGCAGCCCGGCGAGCTCGCGCGACTTCGGACCGTCGTCCAGCGACGATTGGAGCACGATCGGGCGAGTGATCTTGGTCAGGTAGGCCGAGAGCTGGGTGGTGAGTGCGGCGTCGAGCATGGGGTGTCTCCGTGAGGTCGAACGCGGGTCGAGCGCGGGTCGAACAGTGGCGATCACCGAAAGATCGCAGCCCACTCCGGCAACCCCGGTGTGAACTGCGATCTGTCGGTGATCACGCGTGGAGCGTGGTGGTCAGATCTTGCCGACCAGGTCCAGCGACGGCGCCAGGGTCTGCTCGCCCTCTTCCCACTTGGCGGGGCAGACCTCGCCCGGGTGGGCGGCGACGTACTGTGCGGCCTTGACCTTGCGCAGCAGCTCGGCCGCGTTGCGCCCGACACCACCGGCATTGACCTCGATGATCTGGATGATGCCCTCGGGGTCGATCACGAAGGTGCCCCGGTCGGCCAGGCCGGCCTCTTCGATCAGCACGTCGAAGTTGCGCGAGATGGCGGCGGTGGGGTCACCGACCATCACGTACTGGATCTTCTTGATCGTCTCGGACGAGTCGTGCCAGGCCTTGTGGGTGAAGTGGGTGTCGGTCGACACCGCGTAGATCTCGACACCGAGCTGGGTGAACTCGGCATAGTTGTCGGCCAGGTCGCCGAGCTCGGTGGGGCAGACGAAAGTGAAGTCGGCCGGGTAGAAGAACACCACGGACCACTTGCCCTTCAGGTCGGCATCGCTGACCTCGACGAACGCGCCGTTCTGGAAGGCGGTGGCGGAGAAGGGCTTCACCTGGGTACCGATGAGGGACATGTCTGGCAGACACCTCGCTGTGAGAGACGAATATGACGAGCGGTCGAACGGAGCTGCTGACGCAGTCCTGCTGATCGCAACTTACGGTACGAGAACGCGCGTACCCCCCGACGTTCTGCCCGCCGGAATGGTGATTCCGACAACAGTGGCTTTCGCGGCTTTTACACCGAGGCATCGAGAATCAGGTGTGAACTCCACCCACCACGTGCAGGATCGCGCGGGCCACCTCGATGGTCACGAAGCCGCCCTTGCCAGGGTCGTCGTCGGGCGTGACCTGCGTCGCCTCACCGTCCACCAGCAACGCGAAGCGTTCGCCCGGCGGTGCCGGCCACAACAGGCTGACCAGTCGCCGCTCGCCGGCGTTGGCGAGGGAACGCCGTCCGGCCCGAGCCGTCGCCGTGGTGCCCTGCCAGCTCAGCGAGGTCGCGGCGGCCCGCGGGCGGCCGTCGGCGTCGGTACTCAGCAGCATGGGGATAGTGCCGAATCCTCCGGCCACCTCCAGCAACTTCGGCAGTTCGACCTCGATGCTCACGCCTGCCCCTTTCTCGGCCCGACCCGGCTCAACCCAGCCCGTCCAGGACGACGAGCAGCCGGTCGACGTCCTCGACCGAGGTGTAGCACGACATGCCCGCGCGCACCGCGGAGCCCGAGTCACGGATGCCCAGGAAGCCGGCCAGTTCCCAGGCGTAATTGTGCCCGGACCACACATTGACCTGGGCTGCGGCGCAGGCCTGCGCGACCTCGTCCGGTGTCATCCCCCGCACCCGGAACCAGACCGTCGGGGTCAGCCGAGTGGGCGCGCCGATCCGTTCCACGTGAACCATCGATGCGATGCCGTCGAGCAGCCGCTGCAACAGCGCGCTCTCGTGGGCCTCGATCGCCGCCATCGACACCAGGATCCGATCGCGGCGTCCGGCACCGGCCGTCGGCGACGGCACCAGCTGGGCGAGGTGATCGACCGCCGCCGCCAGTCCCGCGTGCTGGGCGAAGGGCGCGGTGCCCCGCTCGAACCGGTCGGGCGCCACGTCGACCACCGAGTCGAGCTTGTCCGGGTGCAGGTCGGCCAGCAGCGCAGGGTCCCCGGCCACCGCGGCCAGGTGCGGGCCGGACCACTTGTACGCGCTGGTGGCGTACAGGTCGGCGCCGAGCGCGGCCAGGTCGACCGGCCCGTGGGGCGTGGCGTGCACACCGTCGGTGTAGACCAGAGCCCCCACCGCGTGCGCCGCGGTCGCGATCGCCGGGATGTCCGGACGAGTGCCCACCACGTTGGACGCCGCGGTGACCGCCACCAACCGGGTGCGCGATCCGATCAGGTCGGTGACCGCCTCGGTGGGCAGGTCGAGCGTCGGCCGCACCGGATCGGCCCAGCGCACCCGCACCCCGGTGCGGGCCGCGGCCAGCACCCACGGCCGCACGTTCGCGTCGTGGTCGAGCCGGGTCAGCACGATCTCGTCGCCCGGGCGCCAGGTCTTGGCCAGTGCCTCGGCGAACCGGAAGGTCAGCGCCGTCGTGCTCGGCCCGAGCGCCACCCCGGACGGCCCCGGCGCACCGATCAGATCGACGATCGCCTCGCGAGCCGCCCGGGTGTGGGCGTCCGACCGCCCGGACGCCGCGAAGAAGCCGCCGTGGTTGCCGATCCCGCGACGGTAGGCCTGCGACTCGGCCGCGATGACGGCCTCGGGTACCTGGGTTCCGGCAGCGCCGTCCAGGTAGGCCCAGCCGTCGGCCAACGCCGGGTAGGCGGCACGCACCGCGGTGATGTCGAGCGGGTCGAGGCGCGGGTCGGACGACGGGGCGGCGGACTCGGCGGCGGCGGTCATGACAGCGCAGCCTACGAGTTCGCCACCCCTGGGGCAGGATGTGGCCATGAGCGAGACCAACGAGCAACCGGGCGAGACCCCGGACCGCCCGGCCGGCGGTCAGCGGATCGTCGTGGTCACCCCCGAGGGCATGGCCGTCACCGGTGAGACCGAACCGGGCGAGCGCGGCCCGGCCGAGCTGATCGAGGAACCGGCCAAGGTGATGCGGATCGGCAACATGATCAAGCAGTTGCTGGAGGAGGTCCGCAGCGCCCCGCTGGACGAGGCCGGTCGCACCCGGCTGGCCGAGATCCACGAACGGTCGCTGAAGGAGCTCGAACAGGGTCTGGCCCCCGAGCTGGTCGACGAGCTGCGCCGGATCACGTTGCCGTTCCAGGAGGACACCGTTCCCTCGGACGCCGAGTTGCGCATCGCGCAGGCCCAGTTGGTCGGCTGGCTGGAGGGCCTGTTCCACGGCATCCAGACCGCGCTCTTCGCCCAGCAGATGGCCGCCCGCGCCCAGTTGGAACAGATGCGTCGCGCGTTGCCGGGCGGGATGGCGCCGGGCATGGCCGGCATGGCTCCTGGTGGCCCGGGTGGGATGTCACCCGGGTCCGGGCCGTCCGGCGATGAGTCCGGTCACTCGACCGGGCAGTACCTCTGACCCAGCAGCTGCTCGATCACGGCTGCCACGCCGTCCAGGTCGCACGCGGGGGCGATCGCATCCGCTGCGGCAATCGCCTCCGGGTGGCCATCGGCCATCGCGTAGCCCCGACCCGCCCAGTGCAGCATGGGGACGTCGTTCGGCATGTCACCGAACGCCACCACCTCGGACGGCGCGATGCCGCGTTGACCGGCGATGTCGGCCAGCGTCGCGGCCTTGCTGACGCCGAGGGCGCTCAGTTCCAGCAGGCTGTCGGCGCTGTTGGAGTGCACCGGCTCGGCCAGGCCTGCCAGCACGGGACGCGCCCGGGCGAGCATCTCGTCGGCCTTCATCACGCTGCTGCGGCAGAGCACCTTCAGCACCTGCCGACCATCGGCCAGCAGTTCCTCGACGGTGCCGACAGGCATCTGCCAGGCAGCCTCGAGGTGGGGCAGGTAGTCGGCCTCGCGGCACGGCCCGGTCACCGTCTCATAGGCGAAGGCCACCTCGGCCATGACGCCCCGCAGGGCGCTCACGCTGGCCGTCACCGCCTCGGCGGTCAACGCTCGCACCTCGATCACCGACTCGTTGCCCAGGTCGTAGACCACGGCGCCGTTGCCGCAGATGGCCACCCCGCTGTGTCCGGTGGCCTCGACGATGGGTGCCATCCACCGCATCGGCCGGCCGGTCACGAAGAGCACGTCCACCCCGGCGCGCTCACAGGCTCGAAAGGCCTCGAGGGTTCGATCCGAGATGGTGTGGTCGGAGCGGACGACGGTGCCGTCCAGGTCGCAGGCCACCAGTCGCATGGCACCATCCTGGCCCACATCGCCTCCGCCTCCGTCCGAGTCCCACTCGATGGCAGCGGGCTTTGTCATTGTGTTGTCGCTCCACCCATCGGACACCTACCGTGCAGCCATGGGCACCGACGAGCAGCACCGACTGTCGGTGCAGTCGTCACGCCGTGAACTGGATGCCCTGGCTCAGCTCGCGCGTCAAGCCCGCCAGGATCGGCGCTGGGAGCGCCAGATGCGCCATCGGCGGATGATGCTGGCCGGTGGTGTGGCCGCGGCGATGCTCGTGACCGCAGGGATCGTCGCGCTGGTGGTGCGCAACTCCTCATCCGAGGCCACGCCCGTGGTGGCCACTGCTGCCGCCTCCTCCGGCGCACCGAGCCGGGCCACGCCGTCCCGATCACCAACACCCACGGCCACGCCGACGCCCACCCCGTCCTCGACGGCGCCGCTGTCCCAGGCGGTGCGGATGTACGGCAAACCCCGGTCGGGGTTGGCGTGGCACAGCGGGATCTGGACCGGCGGCGCGGTCACGGCTGCCCTCGCCGACCGGGCCGGGGCCTGGCGCGGCACCCCGATGGACTTCGCCACGGTCTACCCGGCCTACTCGACCTGGACCGAGATCCGCAACAGCGCCTGGGCGATGAACGACTTCTCGAGCTTCCACGGCCGCCTGGCCTATGGCCTGCCACTGCTGCCCAAGGATCGCAAGGGCCGCTGGAGCGACGTGTTGGACGGCTCCCACGACGAGGTCTTCCGGGTGATCGCCCAACAGTTGGTGGCCGCGGGCCACGGCGACGCCGCCATCCGCGTCGGGGTGGAGGCCAACGGGTACTGGTTCCCCTGGTCGGTCACGACCGACACGGTCGACGAGTACAAGGCCACCTTCCGGCGCGTGGCCGAGATCATGACCGCGGTGTCGCCGAAATTCACCTTCTGGATGGACATCAACTGCGGCACGGTGCTCACCGGATCGACCGACCGGCTCGCCCCGCTCTACCAGATGTACCCCGGCAGTGACGTGGTGGACGGCCTCTCGATGGATCACTACAACCGCTACAAGCTGCTGGCCAAGGACGAGGCCACCTGGCAACGGGCCATCGCCCCCAGCTGGGCGCCCGGACTCCGGGACGGCATCGCCTTCGCCCGGACCCACGGCATCGGCTTCGCCGTCCCGGAGTGGGGCCTGGACGGCGTGCAGGGGCCGGGCGACAGCACCTACTTCATGGACAAGATGTGGCACCTGTTCGCCGACAGCACCGATGTGCTGGTCTTCGAGAACTACTTCAGCGAACCGGACGCCTACATCAAGGGTGACCTGTTCCAGACCTCACAGAACCCGAAGTCGGCCGCCTTCTACCGCAAGTACTGGGGCCGTCGGGGCTGAGCCGGCAAGCCCGAAACGCAGTGCGCGGCCCCGACCCGAACCCGGGTGGGGCCGCGCACAGCGTGTGCTCAGCGTCCGACGCGCAGCTGATTGCCGCTGAGGTCGGTCGAGTCGGCCAGGTCGCCGGCCTCGACTCCCTGCTCGAGGGCAGCCGCAGCCACGGCGTCCGTACTGATCATCCCGGTGGCCAGCGCCGACTCGTCCACGCCGCCCTCGGTGTACTCCGCAGCACCCGAGTCCTCGGCATCCTCGACCGCGGGAGCCGGTTCGCTGTTCGGGGTCCGCATCGCGTCGCGGTCGTGGTGCACCGGGGCCTGCGGCAGGTCGACGTCCACGGCACGAAGCGCCATACCTGCGGCGGGAAGCGGGGCGGGGTCGATCCCGGTGTCCGGCGGACCGGCGTCGATCTCGGCGGTGAGCACCTTCTCGAGGGCGCCGCGCACCACCTCGAGCCGGCGCAGGGTGTCGGTGTGCACCTCGCGCAGAGCGGCGAGCCGCTCGTCCTGCAGCGAGCTGATCTGGCCCGTCCGCTGGTCGGCATCGGCGAGCACCCGGGCAGCGCGGTGCTCGGCGTCCTCCAACGTCGACTGCGACGAGGCTGCGGCGCTGGCGAGCAGGGCCTCGGCCTCGGACTTGGCCGCTGCGGCCTCCTTCTCGGCGCGCTCACGAGCGGCGGAGATGATGCCCTCGGCGGCAGAGCGAGCGGCTTCCAGCACCTTCGCCGACTGGTCCCGCGCGGCCTCGAGGGTGCTGTCGGCCTCTTCGGAGGCGCGGGCGCGCTTCTGGTCGGCCTCCTCGTCGGCGAGTCGCAGGATCTGGGCCAGACGCTCGCTGACCTCCTCGTGCTGCGGGCGGTTGGCCAACGACGACTCGGAGCGCAGCTTGGCCATGTCGTCGCGCAGCCGCTGCATGTCGCGCACGGTGCCCTCGGACTGCTCCCGAGCGGTGTGCGCATCCTCCTGAGCCGAACTGAGCTCGGCGCGCAGCCAGCCGATGTATTCGTCGACCTGGCGCTTGTTGTACCCGCGCATCGTGGTCTCGAAGAGACTGTCGATCGAGGAGTCCCCCGAGATCGGGCTGGCGTGGTCCTGAGTCACTTCGACGTCCTTCCGTACTGCGACCCGTACTACGTGACAGGTGACTTTGGCGGCCAGTGGGTGCATGGTGCAAGCCCTGGCACGTCTCTGCGCGGTACCACTATGCCTCCCCGAGGCCGCATTGGGGGCACCGTCGGGTCGTCCAAGGGTCGTTACGGGGCTCATTGACCGGGCTCGTCACACCTGCCGGTCACTCTGCGGAGCATCTGAGATGCGGTACGTACTCGGATCGCCCCACCCCCTCACGGCGCGGAATCACGAAACTCTCGATGCCCTCGCCGTCCCCGTCAAAGCGGTACAGAGCGGCCACGGGCGACATCACCGTCCGCTTCCTCCTCCAAACGACCGATCTTTGGTCACCCATGCGAACTAGTCCTTCACTCCCCGTGAATCTCGGGACTACTGTGAGCACCTGATCGGTCACAGTTAGGTGAGTATCGGTTCGATTCCGGCCATACCCGCCGCCTGAGCCAGGCGGCGGAGACACGCGACAAGAGGACCAAGAGGACGCAGCATGCCAACCCGAGTTCTCGTACTCGGAGCTCACCCCTCCCGCGGCCCCGCGCTGCGCCGCCTGTCCCGGCTGACAGCCACCGCCTGGGAACGCTCCGGCGCCCAGGTCCAGGTGCTGACCGCTCCCGACAGCCTCTCGCGCCGCGCCCCCCGCAACCAGGCAGCCGAGCACCTGGCCGCCGCCGAGAACGCGACCTGGCTCACCCGGCAGGTCCGTCGAGCCAGCGCCGACCTCGACCTGGTGCACGTGATCGACGTGCGTGACGTTCCGTATACCTCGCCTCTGGCCGACCGGGTACCCGTCGCCGTGACCTGCCACGAGCTCGACGGCCTGGCCGATGCCGCCGAGGGTGGACGACGCACCCATCCACTGCGACGACTCCGAGCCCGCGCCGTGATCCGCGGTCTGCACCGGGCCGACTCCCTCATCGCCACCAGTCGCTTCACGGCCGACGCGGTCGAGGAACTCACCGGCCGGCGGGCACAGGTGCTCTACCCGCCGCTCGATCCGAGTCTGGCCGAGCACTCCGCTCGACTCGAGGCCTGGTCACCGCCCGGCTGGCCCTACCTGATGACCGTCGGCGGCCCCGAGCCGCACACCCGGCGCGCCGAGGCCATCACGGCGTGGTCGCGGCTGCGCCGAACCGCCCATCTGGACGGCGCCTCCCTGGTGGTCGTGGGCGCCCCGCTCACCGACGACGAAGAAGACCTGGTCACCGGTTGCGGCGGCCACGTCTCGGTGTTCACCGACATCAGTGACGGCAAACTCAGCGCGCTCTACGGCCGGGCTCGCGCCGTCCTGGCCCTGGGCCGACCGCGCAGTTTCGTCTGGCCGATCGCCGAGGCCCACCGGGCCGGACGACCGGTCCTCGCCACCGATCACTCGGTGTTCGCCGAGGTCGGTGGCGCGGGGTGTGTGTACCTGCCGGTCGAGGGCATCCACCGTTTCGACGCGGGCACCTGGACCTCGATCGCCGAGGACCTGATGTCCCCGCTGGTCGCGGACCGAGGCAGCGTCAACGCCGAACGCTTCGCCTGGCATCAGTTCGCGGAGCAGTTGCCGATCAAGGCGCTCGGTGCGCTCGCCGACCGCCCGACGGCCCGGCAGTCCGCCGATCGCCCGGCGCCGCGCTCGCTCCGACTGCCGGTGGACGACGCTGCAACCCCACCGGACGAGGCGCTCGACCTGTTCGGAAACAACGACTTTCACGCCGAACTCGCCGCCGAGGCACCGGCCGCCGCGCCCGCCACAGCCACTCCCACCACTCCCGCAGCTGTCGCCACTCCCGCAGCTGTCGCCGCAATCTCGGCTGCCCCGGCTGAGGAGGGCTCCCGGCGGGCGACCTCCATCGAGTGTCCGCCCCCCTTGCCCGAGCTCGCCCCGGCGGCCTATGGCCTGGTGCTGGTCGGTTCGAACCCCGCCGGAACGCGTTACCTGCCACCGCCTTTCGTTGATCTTCAGTCCGGTGCACCGGTGCCGGTGGGCCACTGACAGGCCGTCAACGACCTCGACCTCCCCCACCCGGTGAGCCGCAGCGGGCATACTGGGGACCGGCCCGCGATGCGCTCCATCGACGCAGCGTCCCGTTCACCCGCAGGCCGGCTCCACGACCCTTGCCCGGCGGTCGTCACGTGGCGCTGCGGTTGCGCTGCGGTGGTACCGCACCCGGATGCCGTGGTGGCACAGCGCCGCCACGAGGAGGTTCCCATGATCCGCCGTAAGCCGACCGGACGTGACGTCAAGGTCACGTTCGCTCTCCCCACCGACTCCAGTCCGGCCCGCGTCTCCGTCGTGGGCGATTTCAACTCCTGGATCCCTGGCGCGCACACCCTGATCAAGCGCACCAACGGCACCCGCAGCGTCTCGGTCACCGTGCCCCGGGGCTCGGTGTACCGGTTCCGCTATCTCGCCGAGGGTGGCGACTGGTTCGACGATCCCGAGGCCGACGGCTTCACCCCCGAGGGTGGCCTGCTCCACGCCTGAGATGGCCCGAGATGGCCTGCGCTGGCCTGAGACGGGCCGAGACGCCCTGGTGCGGGCAGCGGCGACGGACGATCGTGCTCCTGGCCTAACGCGGGCCTAACGCCGCTGCCACACCTGGGTCTCGACGATCACCGTTGCCGAGCCGGGGCCGAGGGTACTCGGCGCGATGCGCAGCGCCGGCTGCACGCAGCCGAAGGTCGACATCCACCCGGCCGAACCGTGCACCGGCCGGTTCTGCACGGTGCTGACCCGTTCGTCCACCAGCGTCGCCGCGACCACCGCGGCCGGGTCGATCGCCAGCCACCGGACGAAGAACCGCTGGCGACGGCAGACCTCGTAGGCCGCCGTGCGCACCGGCAACTTCCCGACCGCGGTGAAGTACCGACCGCGTGTGATGGTCACGGTGCTGGTGGATGACGAGGTCACGGCGAACCCGGCCGGGGCGGCCGGGAACGAGGGCGGTTCCATCGGCCCATCGGCCGCTTTCAGGGTGTAGGTGAGAGTCGGCCAGTCGATCACCGCCGCCGGACGATCCGGTACATCGGAGATCCGCCGTGCCCCGGCGGACCGACGGCCCGGGTCACTGGACGCCCGGGCTGCCCGCTGGGTCACCAGTCCGGGCCCGGACAACCGCGGGGACGACGTGACCGACCGCGCGGCCTCGGCCTGCGTCGGGGACGTCGTCGGGCCGTCGACCGCAGAGCTGGGAGCCGGGGGTACGGGGGGAACCGAGGGGTAGGCGCCCGTCGAGGCATCCTCGGAGGAGGTCATCAGCGCTGCCACCGAGCCGGTGGCAGCGGCTGCGACGATCACGAATCCGACGGCGAGCGGGCTGCGTCGCCGTCGTCGAGGCCGCGCCTGCCGCCGAGTGAGCGGCGCAGCCGCCTCGATCAGCTCGATCGAGTCGGTGCATTCGGTGTCCGGTTGCCCGGTACCGGCCTCGGGCGAATCGGACGCTGTGGGGGGAAGGAGTTCACGCAGTGCCACAGAGGGATTGTTGCGCACGGAGAGTGCTCAACCGATTACTCTCAGCTCAATTCTTAGCGCGTGTCGCACCCGTCACGTCTGTCACACAGCCCTCAGCAGCGGCTCCAGCACCAGAGCCAGGCCGTCATCCTCGATCGAGGCGGTCACCTCGTCGGCTGCGGCACGCACATCCTCCCGCGCCTGTCCCATCGCCACTGCTCGGGCCGCCCAGGCGAACATCTCCAGGTCGTTGCTGCCATCGCCCACGGCCAGCGTCTGCTCCCGCGGGACACCCAACCGGGCGCGGACGACGTCCAGCGCACTGGCCTTGCTCACACCGTCGGGGGCCAGGTCGAGCCACGCCGTCCAGCCCACGGCATAGCTGACCCCGTGCAGCCCGCTGGCGGCGACCAGCTCACCGAACTCCTCATTGGTGTGCTCGACGCTGCGCACCACCACACGCGTGGCCGGCCGGTGCAGCAGGTCCTCGAACGGCACGATCCGAACCGGTCCGGTCAGTTCCCCGTCGGGGAAGGCCGCGGTCACCAGCCGGTCGCCCTCGACGTCGGCTCCCTCGACCAGGTACAACGCATCGGGCAGATACTCGCGCAACAGCTTCAGTGCCGGCGCCGGGTCGAAGGTGATCACATCGGCGATGGCGTACCCACCCGGGCGGCGCGGGTCCAGGCGCAGGGTGACCGACCCGTTGCTGCACACCGCCCAGCCGGTCGTCAGACCGAGTCGCTGCAGCACCTCGGTGGTACCCCACAGCGAGCGACCGGTGGCCAGCACCACATCGTGGCCTGCCTCGACCACCCCGCGAATGGCCGCCTCGACCCGCTCGGAGAGGTTCTCGCTCCAGTCGATGATGGTGCCGTCGATGTCGAGGGCGATCAGCATCAGCCGGCGGCCCCCGGCGCCGCCAGCACGTCCAACCCGCCGAGGTAGGGCTGCAAGGCCTTCGGCACGGCCACCGAGCCATCCGGCTGCTGGTGGTTCTCCAGGATCGAGACGATCCACCGCGTGGTGGCGAGGGTGCCGTTCAGCGTGGCCACCGGGCGGGTCGAGCCGTCGGGCGCATTCGGGTTGCGCTCACGCACCCCGAGCCGGCGCGCCTGGTACGTGGTGCAGTTCGAGGTCGAGGTGACCTCGCGATAGCGGCCCTGGCTCGGCACCCAGGCCTCGCAGTCGTACTTGCGTGCCGCGCTCGACCCGAGATCACCGGCCGCGACGTCGATCACGCGGTAGGGCAGCTCGACCTTGGCGAGCATCTCCTCCTCCCAGGCGAGCAGCCGAAGGTGCTCGTCGTGGGCGTCCTCGGGCCGGCAGTAGCTGAACATCTCGACCTTGTGGAATTGGTGCACCCGGATGATGCCGCGGGTGTCCTTGCCGTACGAGCCGGCCTCGCGCCGATAGCAGGCCGACCAGCCGGCATAGCGCCGCGGGCCGGCCGACAGGTCGATGATCTCGTCGCTGTGGTAGCCGGCCAGCGCCACCTCACTGGTGCCGACCAGGTACAGGTCGTCCGCCGGCAGGTGGTAGATCTCGTCGCTGTGCGCGCCGAGGAATCCGGTGCCGCGCATGACCTCCGGCTTGACCAGGGTCGGGGTGATCATCGGGCTGAACCCGGCTGCCACCGCCTGGTCGACCGCGCACATCAACAACGCCAGCTCGAGTCGGGCGCCCACGCCGGTCAGGAAGTAGAAGCGTGCCCCCGACACCTTGACGCCACGCTCGGTGTCGATGGCCCCGATCAGCTCACCGAGCTCGAGGTGGTCACGCGCGGCGAACCCCTCGGCGGCGAAGTCGCGCGGCGTCCCCACCTCGCGCAGCACGACGTAGTCGTCCTCGCCCCCGGACGGCGCGCCGTCCTCGATCACGTTGTCCAGACGCAGGGTCAGCGCGTCGAGCTCGGCCGCAGCCGCCTCGGCATCGGCCTTGAGGGCCTTGACCTGTTCGGCCAGGTGGCGCGTCGTCGCCAGCAGCGCGGCCTTCTGCTCTCCCGAGGCCTTGGCCACCTGCTTGCCGAGGGCATTCTGTTCGGCACGCGCACGCTCGAACCCGGCCAGACTCGAGCGGCGTCGCTCCTCGGCGGCGAGCAGCGCATCGACGAGGGACTCGTCGGCACCACGCGCGCGCTGGCTCGCACGGACGATGTCAGGGTCTTCGCGCAGCAGGCGCAGGTCGATCACCCCCCCAAGGTATCGACCCGCGGCCGTCCGGCCACTCATTTGTGGTCGTGCCCCGCCTGGTTCAGCGGCAGCGCCCGGGTGGCGCTACGGTCGGCACATGGGGAGCGGCGGCATCACCTGGGCCGTCACCGTGGTCGTCCTGGGCACGGTCCTGCCCGCGCTGGGACTGGCCGTGCGGCGGTCCCGGCGACGCCGGGCACCGAAGTCCGCCCTGGCCGCCCGCACGGACGGCACGACGCAGCGTCCTCATGTCGCGGTGGTGGTCAATCCCACCAAGATCACCGATCTGGACGCCGAGACCGCCTGGCTCGCCCGCCGATCCGTCGCACACGACCTGGCTCCCGCCACGTGGTGGCAGACCACCGTCGACGACCCCGGAACCGGGATGACCGAGAAGGCCCTGGCCGAGCAGCCGGCGGCCGTTCTGGCCTACGGCGGCGACGGCACGGTACGCGCCGTGGCGGCCGGCCTGGCCGGGACCTCCACCCCGCTGGGCATCCTGCCCGCCGGCACCGGGAACCTGCTGGCCCGAAATCTCTCCTTACCGCTGACCGATCTGGACGCCGCCCTGGACATCGCCCTGGGCACTCGCGAGCGGCGGGTCGACGTCGCCCGGGTCGAGATCGATCACTCCGGTGAGGACCACGACCCGGTGCGGGACATCTTCTGCGTGATGGCCGGCATCGGTTTCGACGCCGAGGTCATGGCGAGCGTCGGACACGAGCTCAAGCAGCGGGTGGGCTGGTGGGCCTACATCCTGGCCGGCACCCGCAAGCTCAGCGGACCGCGGGTCCGGGTGGCGATCAAGCTGGACGACCACGAGGTCGTCCACCGCTGGGTCCGCAGCGTGCTGGTGGGCAACTGCGGCGAGCTGATCGGTGGCTTCCCGCTGATGCCGGACGCCGAGCTGGACGACGGCTGGCTCGACCTCGCCGTGGTGGCACCGCGGGGTGTGGTGGGCTGGGGTGCCGTGATCGCGACCGTGCTCACGCGCAGCCGCCGGGGGCATCCCGTGGTCCAGCACCTGCGCGCCAGGACTGTCGAGATCCGCGCCGAACACCCCCTGCACGTTCAGCTGGACGGCGATGCCGCCGGCACCGCCCGCGTGCTGCGGGCCAGCGCCGACCCCCTGGCCCTCACGGTCCGCTGCTGAGGACTGTCCGCGGCCCGTCCGGATCGTCTCCGGATCGTTTCCGGGTCGTTTCCGGACCCTTGGACCACCGGCTGGGTCGGGACTGACGTCGCCGACTCGTCGGCGGCTCGTTCACTACCGACCCATCGTGCGCACACGGGTGCCCCATCGCACACTGAGTTGACGCGGCGCCGTATGACCGTAGGGGTCCAGAATTGTCATCCAGCGAATGACTGGCGAGTCACGCGAATTATGACTAGTCTGGCGTAGCGCCCTGAGAGAGGCGCCGCCCTGGCCGCGGTGAACTCTCCCAGGGCACACAAAAGCGGCAGGGGGTCCGGAGTCGTTCGGGCCATCGACTCCGGACCCCCTGCCGCGTCCTCACTCGAGCCTCTGGTCAGGCTCCTTGAGGATTCGTCAGGGATTTACATTCAGCAGCAACCACTGTGACCAGCCGTCACGGCGGCGCTACCGGTGCTGGTGAGAACACCGCCCGTCAGGGCAAGTGCAAGAGCGGCGAGGAGGGCGACGAGGGAACGACGAGTGCGCGACATGAGTGTCTCCGTTTCACGATGCGAGTCTGCTGTCACAGGCTCTTTTGACTTGGTGTCAAGGTGCATCGTGACAGAGTCATCCGTTTTGCGCACTAGTCACTTCTTTGCGTGCATGCTCACGGACGGAGAGTGATTGCGCATGGCAACCAGTGCCGACGTTCCAGTCACAAATGATCAACGGGAGTTCGCCAGCCGTCTCCAACGCCTCCGTCGAGAGGCAGGGCTGACCCAAACCCAGTTGGCCGGCGACGAGCTCTCACCCAGCTATGTGTCGCTGCTGGAATCCGGTAAGCGTTTGCCGAGCCGCGATGTTGTCGAACTCTTGGCCAAACGTCTCGGGTGCTCAGCCACTCGGCTCTGGGAGGGCCGCGTCTCGGAGCGCGAGCGTCGCATCGAACTAGAGATCGCCTACGCCCGCTTGGCCATGGCACACGGGGAAGAGAACGACGCGCGCGACCGGCTCACTCAGTTGCTCGGCGAGGGGCTCCTCGGCGTGCGGAACGAGGACGAGGTTCAGTTACTGCTGGCCCACGCCCATGAGAAGACGGGCGAGCGAACCACGGCCATCACGCTGCTGACCCCCCTCTTCGAACGCACCTGTTCTCGGACAACTCATCTTCCGGTGAGCACCGTGGCCTCACCGCTGTTCAGGTGTCACGCGGACAGCGGCGACTTCCATCGGGCACTCATGGTGGGTGAGGCAGCACTCGGCGCCATCACGAGGCAGGGGCTGCACGGCACCGAGGAGTACTACCGCCTGGCCGCCAGCCTCCTCTGGGCCTACGCCGAGGTCGGTGATCTGACCCATGCCATGGCCTGGGCGCGGTCGTTGATCCAAGAGGCCGAGGCCAGTGGGCACACCCGAGGACAGGCGTCGATCTACTGGAACGCCGCCATCGTCGCGGATGATCTCGGCGAGGTGGACGAAGCGATCTATCTCTCGCAGAAGGCCTTGGTCCAGCTCTCGGAGTCCTCCAACAGCCGTGACCTGGTCCGGCTGCGCATCTCCACCGGTCAACTCCTGCTGGGTGCCGACCCACCCCGAGCGGAGGAGTCGTGGCAGACCCTGAGGGCAGCCAAGGACCACCTCGAGGACCTCGGCAGCGCGGTGGACCGGATGCGCTGGGAGCGCACGGCCGCCATGGCACAACTGCTGCTCGGCCACCAGGAGGAATCCCTGGCACTCATTCGCCTCGCGGCGGACCGTGCCCCCGCCGAGGAGCAGGAGGAGACTGCTTCGACGCTGACGATCTTCGGGGACGTCGAGGCTGCTCGAGGCGACCGAGAGCGCGCGCTGCGGCAGTATCGAGCCGGCGTCGCGGCGCTGAGCGGCGCCATCGAGACCCGAGCCACGGCACGAGCCTGGCGCGACCTGGGCGATCGCTTCGTGGCTCTCGGCCTGGCTGACCAGGCGGCCGACTGCTTCGACCGCGCCCTGAGGATCGTCGGGGTCCACGACCGGACCGCCGCTCTCCGGGGTACCTCGACGCTGTCCCGGCACGACACCGTGGCGCCCCCTCGGCCCCGCTGACACTGACCCTTCGGCGAACGGGAACGTCGGCGCCGTCGTCGTGAGGAAACGGGACCGATACCCTGCGCCCCGATGGATATCGCGGTCGCACTCACCACATTTCTGCTCATCGTCCCCGTCGAGCTGCCGGACAAGACGTTCGTGGCCACCCTCGTGCTGGCCACGCGCTATCGCCCGCTGCCGACGTGGATCGGTGTGGGCCTGGCGTTCGCCGTCCAGTGTCTGATCGCGGTCACCCTCGGCGGGCTGCTCACGCGACTGCCACACCGCCCGGTGACCGCGGCGGCCGGCGTCCTGTTCCTGGTGGGAGCCCTGGTGCTCTGGCGCGGCGCCGCGCAGGCCGACACCGAGGAGGCGGAGACCGAGCAGGAGTTCGAGGGCAAGCTGCGCCAGGGAGTCTCCGGTCTGCGGGCCGTCGGGGCCAGCTTCCTCGTCCTCTTCCTCGCCGAGTGGGGCGACCTGTCCCAGTTGCTCACCGCCGGCCTGGTGGTGCGCTATCAGGACCCGGTCTCGGTGTTCGCCGGAGCCTGGCTCGCGCTGCTGCTGGTCTCGGGCATCGGTGCCATCGCCGGGCGGACGCTACTGCGCTTCGTCCGCCTGTCCCGCGTGCGCCGCATCGGCGCCACGGTGTGCGCCGTCCTCGCGGTGCTCACGCTCCTGTCGGCCGCTGGAGTCCCCACCCCGGTGTGATCCGGCGTCAGCCGCCAGGGCAGGGCGCGCGACCAGGCGCCACAACAACACCAGCGCCGCCACGGCGAGCAGCGTGTAGGACTGCTCGACCACGTGGCCCACGCCGCTGACCAACGGCCCATGCCCCGGCCAGGATCCGCCCCACCACGGCAGCGGCAGCAGCAACACCACGGTCACGGCCGCCGCCGCGATCTGTCGGGCTCGCACCCGCCCGTCGCCGATCAGGGCACCGATCACCGCGATCCCCCAGTGCCAGTGGTGGATCCACGACACCGGCGACATCAGCACCGCGACCATGCCCACGGCAGCCACCACGGCCACCGGTTGGCCGATCCGGTGCAACCGCACCGACAGGCCATAGCCCAGGACGCCGATCACGGCCACGATCACCAGCCAGACCACCGACTGCACCGCCGGTGTCGAGGGCCCGATCCGCAGCAGCGCCCCGCGCACCGACTGGTTCGACACGCCCGCGTTGGGGCCGAGTCGCGCCGGATCCCACATCGCATCGGTCCAGAACGCGACGCTCGCCGACGGGGCCACCGCGGCCGTGACCAGCGTCGCGCCCGCGGCAGCTGCCAGGGAGGCGCCCAGGGCACGCCACCGCCGGGCCACCGCATAGTGCAGCCAGAAGGCCGCCGGGGTCAGCTTGATCGCCGCCGCCAGTCCCACCAACGATCCGGTCGGCCACCACCGGTCGCGCTCGACCCCGCGGCGCGCGGCGTCTGCCAGACACAGCGCCACCACCACCGCATTGACCTGCCCGAACCGGAACCCGTCGGCCACCGGTGCCAGGTGAACCAGCACGGCCGCCAGCAGGGCCTGCACGGTGGTGCCCCACGGCCCGGCACGCTCGATCAGAGGGCGGAACGCGATCCCCGTGCTCCACCAGAGCAGCACCAGCTGAAAGGCCGACCAGGCCCACCCCGCCACGGCGAACGGCACCAGGGCCAGGGGAATCGCGGCGATCGCCGAGAACGGCGGGTAGGTGAACGGCAGGAACTGCGGCGCCCCGGTGAGCCAGTCGTAGACCGGCCGGCCGATGAGCAGGCTCGTCGCGCCGTCCCGGTAGACCTCGAGATCGAGCTGCCACAACTCGCCGGGGTAGGTGAGCAGGTAGCGGAACAGCACCTGCGCGGCCGAGAGCGCGAACACCATCAGCGCCGCCGGCGCCGCCAGCGCTGGGACGGAGACGCGCGAGGGGCGCTCGATGGTCACCGCGCCATTCTGGCGGTCACCACCGACAACCGCCGTCCCGGGGACCGCCCGGCCTAGGCTGAGCCGGTGACCTGGGACCTGCGCCGAGCCGTTGCCGCCCTCGGCGCCCTCCTCATCACCCTGGGCCTGGTCGCCGGGCCGGCCGGCGCAGCGACCGCGCCGGTACCCGGCCCCGTCGTCCTGCTCGGCACGGCCGGGTTGCGCTGGGACGATGTCGACATCGACACGCCTGCCCTGCAGGCCCTCTTGGCCAACGGGTCCCTGGCCGCCCTGGTGCCGCGCAGCGTCGAGCTCACCGCCTGCCCGGTGGACGGCTGGCTGGCCCTGTCCGCCGGACGGCGCGCCGATGCGGCCCGCGCCGACGACGGCAGTTGCCTCGTCCCCACGCTCGATCTACCCACCCCGGGCGGTGTCGGCCGCGCCCTGCGGTGGGCCGACTACCGCGATCGCGCGGCGGCCCAGGGCTTCGACGCCGAGCCGGGCGCTCTCGGCGAGGCGCTCGCCCGCGCGGGCCGCCGCAGCGCCGCCATCGGTCCGGGCGCCGTCCTGGGGCTGGCCCGCGCCGACGGGACGACGACCCCCGCCTGGGCGGCGGACGACATCCTGGACACCGACGAACCCCTGAAGGCCGCGCTGGCCACGCGGCCCGACGTCCTGGCGATCGATCTCGGCCCACTCACCGCTGCCACCGAGATCGAGCGCACCACCGCAGTGAAGGACCTGGACGCCCGACTCACCTTGATCCTCGAGGCCCTGCCGGACGCCGCCACGGTGATCGTGACCTCGCTCGCCGACGACCCCGCCGCCACCGCGGCCACGGCCAGGGCGGCATCGACGCCCTCGGAGCCCGCCGGCTCCGCCGGTGGGGCCAGTGGCGCTCGGATGCAGTTCACCGCCATCGTCGGCGCTCGCCCCGGTGGCGGACAGCATCCTCCGGCCCTGTTGTTCAGCCCCAGCACCCGCCAGGACGGCCTGGTGCTGACCACGGACGTCGCCCCGACGATCCTGGACCTGCTGGGCGTGACCGTGCCCGCCACCATGGACGGCTCGCCGGTGCACCCCTCGACCGGCACCTCGGGCGACGAGGCGGATCGGCTCGAGCACCTACTGGACCTCGATCTGGCCGCCGTCGAACTGCAGCCGTTGTTCGGCCCCGTGGTGGCGGTGAGTGTCGTGATCGAGGCGTTCCTGGCGATCGTGCTCGCCTGGCTGCTGCGCATCGTGCGGACCCCCGCGCTGCACCGCCGGCTGCGGGCCGGGTTGCACGCGGTGGGGATCGCCGGTGGCTGCCTGCCCGCGGCAACGGTGCTGGCCGGGCTGGCTCCCTGGTGGCGCGCGGACTCCCCCGGCTCCATCCTCGGGTTGGTGGTCATGAGCTGGGTGGTGGCGCTGGCCACCATCGCCCTGGTCGGGCCGTGGCGACGCCGGGTGCTCGGCCCGGCCGGGGCCGTGGGTGCCCTCACGGCGCTCGTGCTCACCGCAGATGTCGCCGCCGGCTCGCCGCTGTCACTGACCACGATCATGGGCGGCCAACCCTTGATCGCGGGGCGGTTCTACGGGTTCGGCAACCCGTTGTTCGCCGTGTTCGGCGCCGCCGTCCTGCTGTTCGCGCTGGCCGTGGCCGACGTCTTGCTGCCCCGCGGCGTCCGGCCGGCCGTGATCGGGGTGAGCGTGGTCGGTCTGCTGGCGGCGGTGATCGACGTCCTGCCGAGCCTCGGCGCGGACGTCGGCGGCGCACCCGCGCTGATCCCGGCCTTCGCGGTGCTCGCGCTGCGACTGTCCGGGTTGCGGGTGACCTGGCGCCGTGCACTGCTGATCGCCTCGGGCACCGTGCTCCTCGTGGCCGCGGTGGCCGTCGCGGACTGGCTGCGGCCCGACGCCGACCGCACCCACCTGGGGCGCTTCGTGCAGACGGCGATCGACGGTGGCGCCTGGAACGTCATCCGCCGCAAGGGAATGCAGAACCTCGAGATCCTGACCTCCTCACCGCTGACCATGCTGATCCCGGTGGCCGTGGCCCTGTTCGTCTGGGTGCTGATCGACCCGGCCCGGTTCCGGTTCGGCGCGCTGCAGACCGCCTACCAGCGCGTGCCGTTGCTCACCCATGGCCTGGTGGCTCTGGGCGTCCTGCTCGCGATCGCGTTCGCCGCCAACGATTCCGGGACGTCGATCCCCCCCGCGGCGGGGCTGCTCGCCGTGCCGCTGTTGATCGCGATCACGGCCCGGGCGAGCGGCGACGAGGTGCCCGACCCCACCGCACCACGCCCAGGACGGCGCTGAGCAACAGCACCGGCGCCACGTAGCGGCGAAAGCCCAGGGTCAGCGTCTCGACGCTCGCGGACAGCCCCACCACACGGCCCGGCAGATAGGCCAGGGCGAGCACCGTGAGTCGCACCAGCACCATCGATTCCAGGCCGGCCAGGGATCCCACCGCGGGCACCAGCGCCAGTGGCGCCCAGAGCATCGCGTCGTACCAGGGCAGGGCGTAGGGGGCACACAGAACCCAGGCGCCGCAGAGCATCACGGCGGCAGCGGCGGCCTCCGCCGTGGCCGTCGGCCGCGACCCGCGAGGGCTCGAGGTGAGATCGCGCCATCGGGGACGCAACGCCCACACCAACCCGGCCGCGGTCAGCAACGCCAACGGCACCACGATCGGGCGCATCGCGCCGCGGCCCGCCACCAACTCGACCAGGTTCACCACCGCCCGCCACGGCGAGGCGATGGAGGTGAACCCGCTGGCGGTGCGCAGCTGATCGGCCACGTGGGGGCCGGCCCACGCGTAGGCGGGCACCACCACCAACAGCGCACCGAACAATCCGTTGGCCAGCAGCCGGCGCCGTTGATCGGGGCTCACCCCACGCAGGCTCCACACCACGGCCAACCCGAACAGGGCGTAGGGGGCCTTGATCGCCGCCGCGGCGCCCAACAGCATCCCGGCCGGAGCGGGCCAGCGCGAGGCGATCACCAGGCCGGTCACGGCCAGAGCGGTCGCCACCACGTCGACGTGGGCGCCCAGCACCAGTTGGCCGAGCAGCAGGGGGTTCAGCGTCCACAACACCACGGCCCGGGCCCGGGCGACGTCGTCCGTGCGGTGTACCCGATCGAGCAGCAGGGCCACGGCCGCGAACGCCAGCGCACAGACCAGCGACCAGCACCACACGCTGAGCCGCAGCGAACCGCCGCCGAGGCGAGCCACCAGGTCGAACAGCCCGGTGGCCACCGGCCCGTACACGCTCGGGGTGTGCTGCCACGGTGGCTGGACGGCGCCGGCGACGGGGTCCGTACCGCTGCGCCACTCGATCGGCGCCACCAGGTAGGCATCGTCCCCGGCGGCGCTGATCCGGCCATACGCGAGGTAGGACAGGTGATCGGCCGAACCCGCCGGCGGCACCAGGGTCAGCAGCAGCGCGGCCCCGATTCCCGCCGCCACCAACCAGCGGATCGGCAGCACCCGGCCCGGCAGCACCCGCTCACCGCTCGGCCTGCCGATCGCCCGCAACCCCGACCAGACGGCCCCGGCCCCGAGCAGGTAGGCCAGCACACCGAGGACGGTGACGGTCGCCGAGTCCGGGTGGGCCGCGACGTCCCAGGGCGGCGTCGGTGTGGCCGGCCCGAGCCCCGGCACGGCCGCGGAGTCACCCAGGACGGCCGACAGCACCAGCAGAGCCAGGCTCGCGGCGCCGAGCAGGACGGCGCGACGAGCAGGAGCGTCAGCCCGCACGCCGCCACCGGGGCACCCGCGCCAGCACCCGCAGCGGGGTGGCCCGCCGGAGCCGGCGGACGGCGAGCGCCCGGGCGACATCGCGATACTGGGCCGCCCGGTGGACCTGCCCCGCCCAGTCGGCTCCGGTGACCCGGTGGTGCAGCTCGACCGGCACCTCGACCACGGTGAACCCGGCGCTCAGCACGTCGATGGTCAGCGCGGTCTCGACCCCCCACCCGTGAGCCAGCGGGCGAGCCGCCGCGAAGGCCTCGGCGCTCAGGCACCGCATGCCCGACAAGGGTTGGGTCGCCGTCCACCCGGTCGCCCGCCGGATGCCCTCGCGAGCCAACCGCACCACGAACCCGCGCCCGCCGCCCGCGCGGGCCTGGGCGGGCAGGATCGCGATGGACATGTCCGCCTCACCCGCCAGCACCGGGGCGGCCAGCGGGGCCAGGTTGGCGGCGGTCGAGCCCAGGTCGGCGTCCACGAACAACTACGCCAGCTCGTCGGCGTCGGCGAATCGCGATAGTCGGGTGACGCCGTGTTCCATCGCGGCACCCTTGCCCAGGTTGTGGGGAAGCCGGACGGCGATCGCGCCGACCTCGCCGGCACGGCGCAGCGTGGCGTCCTGCGATCCGTCGTCCACCACGACGACCCGGCGCACGCCGTCCAGGGCCAGCACGGCACGCACGGTCTCGGCGATCCGATCGGCCTCGTTGTAGGCCGGGATGATCGCCGCGAGCCCGGACGGACGCCGAGACAGCGGGCCGGGGTTGCTCGAGGCACTGGTGTTCATCGAGGCGAGCCTAGTCAGCCCGAGCGGCGGCGTCCCGGCGGATTCTCGGCCGATCAGCGCAGGGTGAGCTGGCGAGAGACCACCCCGGCGCGGGCGCCGCGCTCGAGTGCGGTCAGCGGAGCCTGATCGGCCATCGCCTCGGCCAGTCGCGCACCGAACGCCTCGGCCGGGGCCTCGAGGTCACCGGCCTCGGCGTCCTCCGGCAGATCCCACACCGGCACCACCAGGCCGGCGGAGCGGAACGCCCCGACGTAGCGGGCGCCGTCCATGATCGCCGAGGCTCCGGCGGCGTGGAGCCGGGCGACGCCGTCGAGCAGCACGTCCTCGTCGTGCGGCAACACCCAGCGCAGGTGGCGCCGCTGCCCGACGGCGCACCAGTAGGCCGCCGACACCGAGGCCAACCGGCGCGTGGGGACGACGGCCGCGTTGGCGCGCTCGATCGACTCGCGTGCCTCGGTGGTCAGCTCGACGTCACGGGCCATCCAGAAGTCGAACCCGTCGTGCACGGTGACCTCGAACGGCACCGAGGGGTCGAGCACCTCCTGCAGTCGCGGCGTCCCGGCCGGGGCGGCGCCCTCGCCGACCGGGGTGCCCGGCTCGGCAGCGAGCGCCTGGAGGATCGCGTAGGCCACGTCACGGCCGGCGTCCGCGGAGTTGGTCTGGGTCTGCAGCCCGACGAAGATCTCGCCGTCGGCGCGGTGCAGGCCGGGCCAGGCCAGCGGCAGCACCGTCGAGACCGTGACATCCCGGGCACCGTGTTCGGCGACGGTGCGCACCATGGCGGTGGCCGCCGGCACGATCTCGCGCAACGCCACCCAGTCACACTCTCCCGACAGTCCCGCGAACGGGCGGGTCACCAGTGCGGTCGCCTCGAACCGGGCTGCCCGGCCGTGACAGGCCTTGTACCGCTTGCCCGACCCGCACGGGCACGGCTCGCGCATGCCGACGACCGGCACCGGCTCGGTCGGGTCGAGCGTCGGGTCGAACACGGCGGTGGCGGAGCTGGTGGCGCGGCGCGCGGACTTGCCCATGGGACGCGGACTCCTCGAGTCGGGGGTCCCAATCTAGCCAGCCATCCAGGCAGCCGGCGTTCCTCGGGCGGTCGGCTCCGACCTCGAGGTCGGTCAGCGCACCAGGCGCAGGGCGGGCGCCCGATCGAGCGACAACACGGCCCACACCGTGCGCAGACCGCCGGCATGGTCGGTCACGCCCCAGCCCTCGGTGAGGCGCTCGACAATGTGCAGGCCACGGCCCGAGACGGCGGTGAGCGAGGCCTCCTGAGCCTCCACCACTCGACCGGAACCGCCGTCGGTGACGCGCAACTGCAGCTGCCCACCCCGAAGTTGCCAGCCGAGCACCAGGACCCCGCCGGCGATGGCCCGGGCATGCCGGACGGCGTTGCCGAGCAGCTCCGACACCACGACCTCGGCATCGTCGATGACCTGCTCGGTGAGCCCCATCCGGCCGAGAGCGGCCCGCAGCGTGCGTCGCGCGACGGCCACCGAGTCGGGCCGATGCGGGAGGCGCAACACCTCTGCCGGTGGCATCGCGTTGGGGTGTGCCCACGCATTCGAGGTCTTCATCCTCGATACCCCTTCGGCTCGATGACAACGATTCCCTCGGACTTCAATACCCCGTCGTCGCGACCTGTGAAACCCCTGTCATGGTGGGTCTCGCCGAATGGGCTCCTGTCCGCGACTGTAGGTTGCCCCGGCGCCTTGCGCATGAGGACCTTCACCCCTCCAGCGCCCCAGCCCCCGCCAGACCACCCGGACGGTCGTCGGCCATGATCCACCTCGCTACCTCGCGGGGCCGGTTCGTGATGATCGCCGCAACCCCGAGGTCGAGGCAACGCCGCACGTCATCGGGCTCGTCGACGGTCCAGACGTGCAGCTCCTGGCCGGCGCGGATCAGGTCGGCGACGTACTCGGGACGGTCCCTGACCAGGGCGATGTCCAGCCCGGCGACCCGGCACCCGGCGGGCAACGAGCCGTCGCCGTGCATGCGGGGAATCCGCTCCATCAGGTAGACCAGCGGCAGCTGGGGGGTGAGCCGGTGCATGCGCCGGACGGCCATCGCCGAAAAGCTCATCATCCGCACCGACACCGCGTCATGCGCGGCACCCCTGGCGTCCGGACCATCCCAGCCGTACTCGGCCAACAGGCCGGCCAAGGCCTGCTCGACCTGGCCACCGAACCGGTTGGGGTGCTTGGTCTCGATCGCCACCTCGAGCGGTCGGCCGGCCTCGCGGACCAGGTCGAACAGCGCGCGCAGGGTGAGCAGGTCGCGGCATCCGGGCATCGGGTCGGCCGAGGCGTCCGGGCCGAGCCGCCAGCCACCCCAGTCCAGCGCCGCGAGCCTCTCGGCCGACAGCCCCGAGACCGATCCCCGCCCCGAGGAGGTGCGGTCGACCCGGGCGTCGTGCAGGCAGATCAGCTGCCCGTCGGCACTGAGCCGCACGTCGCACTCGAGGCCGTCGGCGCCGTCCTCGATCGCCCGCTGGTAGGCGGCGGGGGTGTGTTCGGGAAGGTCTGCGCTGGCGCCGCGATGCGCGATCACCCGAGGACGCAACGGCGCGGCGGGGACCTTCACGGCACGTGATGGTGGCACAACGGCGGCGCGGAATCGCCGAAGATCGAAGGATTGGAGCGTCCCTCACAGATCGGGCGGGCCTAGCGTTGTGTTCATCGTGAGCCTGCCGCCGTTCCAAGACCTGATCGACGCCCATTGGCGCGATGTGGCCCGGTTGTCGTACGCCCTGGCCGGGCCGACGGACGCCGAGGACGTCGCCCAGCAGGCGTGGACGCAGGCCCTCGCCGCCTACCCCACGCTGCGCTCGACGACCAACCTGCGGGGCTGGCTGCTGACGATCACCAGTCGGTGCGCCACCGACGCCCATCGCGCCCGGACCAGGCGGGCGGTGCCGGTCGAGACGCTGCCGGACCGCCCGCCACGATCCGGCCTCGACCCGGACGTCGCCGTCGTCGAGTCCCGCCTGGCCGAGTCGGGCGCGAGCGGGTTGTGGCGAGCGGTGCGCGACCTGCCGGAGAGGCAGCGCACGGCCATCGCCTTGCGCTACATCGTCGATCTGGATCACGCCGACCTGGCCCGCGCCTTGGGCACCACACCGGGGGCGACCCGACGGCTGGTCTCGGACGGGCTGGCCCGGTTGCGCACCACCACCGAAGCCGTCGATCGACCCGAGGAGTCCCGATGAGCGACCGACTGGAGCACGCCTTGCGCGCCCTGGGCACCGTGACCGTTCCGGCCGAGGCGGCCGGACCGCCGCAGCCGGACGGCGCGGACGTCACCTACCTGATCGAACCCACGGCGGTGGGCGACCTGCTGCTCGCCACCCGGCGGGACGGCGTCCTGCTGGCCTGCACCTACGCCGGCTCGACCGCTCTGGGCGGCGCGAGCGGGGTGCTGCGGCGGTTGGCCGGTACGGTCTCGCCGCGGGTGCTCCGGGGGGTCGGTCCGGGGCTGGACGAGGTCCGCCGCCAACTCGAGCAGTACCTGGCCGGACGACGCCACACCCTCGACCTGCCGTTCGAGCCGGTACTGGCCGCGCCGTTCCAGCGCGAGGTGCTGACCGGCCTGGCGGCGTCCGTCGGCTACGGCGATCGCACCAGCTACGGCGAGCTGGCGCGACGGATCGGGCGGCCGGGTGCGGCCCGGGCGGTGGGGACGGCGCTGGGCGCCAACCCGCTGTGCCTGGTGCTGCCGTGCCACCGGGTGACCGGGGCCGGCGGCCGACTCACCGGGTACGCCGGAGGACTCGAGGCCAAGCAGTGGCTGCTCGACCTCGAGTCCTCGGGGTGACGCTGGATCAGGCCTGCTTACCGGCCTCGATCTCGATGACCAGCTTGACCTTCTCGCCCACCAGGAAGCCACCGGTCTCGAGGGCGGCGTTCCACTGCAGGCCCCAGTCCTTGCGGTTGATGGTCGCGGAGGTCTCGAAGCCGGCCTTGGTGTTGCCCCACGGGTCCTTGGCGATGCCGCCGAACTCCCAGACCAGCTCGACGGGAGCGGTGTGGCCACCGATGGACAGGTCGCCGACGGTGACGATCTCGTCGCCCTTGACCGACACCGAGGTGCTCTTGTAGGTGATCTTCGGGTTGTTCTCGACATCGAAGAAGTCGGCGCTCTTGAGGTGGCCGTCACGCTGCTCGTTGCCGGTGTTGACCGACGCGGCGTCGATCTCGACCCACAGCGAGGAGTTCTCGGGGTTCTCGGCGTCGATCGTGGCGCCACCGGCGTAGACGCCGAAGTTGCCGCGCGTGGTGGCGACCACGGCGTGCTTGACGGCAAAGCCGACCGTCGAGTGGGCGGCGTCGATGTCCCAGGTACCGGTCAGCTCGGCGGGAAAGGCGCTCATGTGAGAAGTGCTCCTCGTGATCTCGGGATTGTTAGTTGAAACGTAAACCATTTCGATTGACGTGTCAATTGCTGACTCTACGGATCTTCAAATTCACTCTTCGCCACGGACACACCCGTTGGGCTCAGTGATGCCCGGCCGAGTGGATTCCGGCAGGATGTGCTCACCCCTGAGCCCTGGAGTGAACGGTGATCGAGCGTCTCGACCCGGACGCCGCGCCGCCGCCCGATGCCCTGATCAACGAGCTCGCCGAGCTGTTGTGCGACAGCCTGGACGACGGGGCGAGCATGGGCTTCCTGCATCCGTTCAGCCTCGGCGAGGCGTCGGCGTTCTGGCGCCGTCAGCTGCCCGGCCGCACGATCTGGCTGGCCCGCGGCGCGAACGGGGGACTCGACGGGTGTGTCCAGTTGGCCCGGACCGACTACCCCAACGGGCGACACCGGGGCGAGGTGGTCAAGCTGCTGGTGCACCGCCGCGCGCGGCGTCGCGGCCTGGCCCGGGCGCTGATGACCGCACTCGAGGACGCCGCCCGCACCGAGGGGCTCACCCTGTTGCTGCTCGACACCGAGACCGACAACCCGGCCGAGACGCTCTACCGGTCGCTGGGCTGGCACCCGTACGGCGTCGTCCCGGCGCACTCGGCCCGACCCGACGGCGTGCTGGCGCCGACGACGTTCTACTGCAAGCACCTCGGCTGAGGTGGGTCAGAGGCCCAGAGGCCCAGGGGCTCAGCCGTCGCGGCGTTCACCGCACCGCTGACAACGGCCCGCGACCCGGCGTTCGCGGCACGTTGCCGCACGCGGGCACCCCCGGGTCGGGGTGATCGGATCCGGCTCCGGCCGGACGACGCCCGGCGCGTAGGCCGTCAGCACCAGCCCGAGCGGGGACCCCGCCCGAGCAGCCACCGCCGCCACCGCCGCCGAGGACGCCGGAGCGAGCGCACCCGGTTCGACGTCCGACCCGGCTGCGGCCGCCTCCCGTCCGGCCTCGACCAGGGCGGCGTCCCGGGGCGAGCGGACGGCACCGGGCTGGCCCCCGCGCAGACTGCGGCCCAGTTGCCGGTACAGGTCCGCGCCACCGTCACCGTCGCCGGCCACCAGCTCGGCCATCACGTCGAGCACGGCGTCCCAGCCCGGGCTGCCGACCTCGCCGGGCTCCTCCGCGACCGGTGGCGTCGACGGCGCCGGCGTGGGGGTGAACGAACCCGGCGGACGGCACACCGGGGTGGCGAGCGTCGTCCGGTGGACGGTCTGACCGATCACCACGCGCTCCCTCTCGCCGGCCGCGGCCGAGCGTGACGCGGGCAGGACACCGACCCCGTCGGCCGCCGGCAGCCCACCGCGAGCTGTGCCCCCACACCTCACCCGTTCGCCCTCACAGCGACGCGGCGACGGCCTCGATGGCGCGCAGCTGGGCATCGGCGAGCACCGGCGTGACGGTCCACGGCAGCTCGACCGTGAGCACCACCACGCCCGGCAGGACCGCGGCCAGCCAGGTCGGCAGGCTGCCCGGGTGAGCCGGGGTCGCCCGTACCGCCAGCCCGGCGGTGGAGGCGTACCGGGTCGCCAGCACCTCGCCACCCGTCCCCGAGGCATCGACCAGGTTCAGCGCCTGGTGGTAGCTGATGACGACCGTGGGACGACGGTCGAGGATCACCCGGGTCAGGGCAGCCGACTCGGGTTCGCTCAGCGGACCGCTACCGGAGGAGAAGGGGGTGCTCGGCCGGCTCGGCGTCCAGCTCGGGAAGTTCCGGTTGAGGTCCACCCCCGCGGCGTTGCCTCGGGTCCGGGCGGCCTCGCCGTCCGGGTTCGGATGCACCACGACCAGATAGGCCACGTCGTCCGGGGGGCGCCGCCGGGCCAGGTCGGCCGCGATCGGCACGCCGCCGCGCTCACTGCCGTGCAGGCATCCGATCACCAACACCCGACGGGTCGCCGCGGGGTCACCGACCACGGTCAGGGTCAGTGGACGGCCGGCGCGGGAGGAGCCGTAGACCGCGGTCGTGACCGGGACGGGTGAGGCCGGCTGCTCGATGTCGGAGGCGGGCCGGCAGCCCACCGCGGCCAGCAGCACCACCAGCCAGACCAGGACGACCACGGTGGATCGATGCCTGCCGCGACGTGCCACCTTCCCCACCCCGCTCTCGAGCAGCGTCACACCAACGTCATCAGCGAGGACGCCGCCGGCGACGCCGGGGTTGCACACCCACCCGTCGCCGTCGCCGCCCCTCCCAGCCATCACGGATCTCCCGCGGATGTATCGCCCACGGCCTCGGCGCCTCCTGTGAGCAGGAGCCGCCGGCTGCGGCTCCGGGAGGGACGGGATTCGAGATGGCACACGTACCCATTCATCTGGCGCGGCTTCTCGCCGGCCGACCGACTCCGCCGCGACGGCGGGGGCGCCACCGGCGAGGTACCGCCGAGTCGGTGGCCGCCTCAGTGGTCGAACGGTCCGCTGGTGAGGGTCTCGCTGGTCAGGCCGGACCCGAGCCGATCGACCGGGGTGACGGCACCGGCGAAGTCGAGCTGGCGCCACGCCTCGAAGACCACCACGGCGACGGCATTGGCGAGGTTGAGACTGCGGTTACCAGGACGCATCGGTAGGTGCAGTCTGCGCACCGGCCCCAGGGCGTCGAACTGGTCGGCGGTCAGGCCGGATCGCTCGGCACCGAAGATGAACACGTCGTCCGGGGCGAACGCCATGCGGTCGTAGCGGTCGGCCGCCGCCGCCGTGAAGGCGAACCGGCGCGCCGGCCCCAGCCGCGCCAGGCACGCGGCAACATCGGCATGCACCGTGACGCTGGCCAGGTCGTGATAGTCCAGGCCCGCGCGCTTGAGCAACCGGTCGTCCATCGAGAAGCCGAGGGGCTCGACCAGGTGCAGCCTCGCGCCGGTGTTGGCGCACAACCGGATGATGTTCCCGGTGTTCGTGGCGATCTCGGGTGACACCAGGACGACGTCCACCGCTCACCTCCCGATTCGTGGTGCGTGGCCGGCTCAGTCGATCGGCGAGATCCGTTGGAACAGAAGGTGATCCTGCCATCGTCCCGCGATGCGCAGGTAACTGGGGGCCAGCGCAAACTGCTGGAAGTCGTTGCTCAGCAACACTTTCTGCGATGCCGTGTTGTGCACCAGCGTCCCGGCCTCGACCCGATGGAGACCGAGGTCGACGAAGGCGATCCGCACCATGGCCGCCACGGCCCGACTCGCCAGCCCTCGCCCGGTGTGGCCCTCGTCGAGCCAATACCCCATCGAGCAGGATTGGAACGCCCCCCGCACGATGTTGTTCAGGTTGATCCGACCGGCCACCTCGCCGGTCTCGGACAGGATCGCGCTCGCCACCACCTGACCGGCCTCCTGCTGAGCCAACGAGCGCTCGACGGCCAGCGCCTGGCCCGCCACGGTGAACCAGTCCTCCTCCCGCTCCGGCTCGAACGGTGCCATGAACGCGCGGCTCCGGGTGAGCAGCTCGGCCAGGCGGGGGGCGTCGTCCGGGTGCAGCGGCCGGATGATCGAGTCGTCGTCCATGCCCCGATCCTGCCGCACACCGGCCGGGCGCACCGGGCCGAGCCGCTCGGACGGACCCGCCCAGCGGCCCATCGCTACGGGGTTTCGGCGAGCGTGCTCGCCGGGTTCACCGTGCTGCAGCTGCTGGTCTACGCAAGGGCCGGTCAGCGGCCGGCGACGGTGCGGCCGGCCGCCAGCACTCGGTCGAGCAAGCCGACCAGGTCCAACACCTGACCGGCGGCCACCACCCACAGCGCCACGCTCACCAGCCGTTCCAGCACGCCACCGACGTTCAGCGACAGCCCGACGTGTCCCCACCACGGCAGCAGCGGGATCCCCGGGCCGCGCCCGCTGCGGCGGTCGGCCTTGCCGAACAGCAGGTCGGCACCCAGGTGAGAGCACCACCCGGCCAGCAGCGCCCCGGCGCCATGAGCGAGCAGGGCGCCGCGCCCGCTGTCGGCGAGCGGCAGCACCGCCACCCACCACAGCCCGGTGACGACGAGGGCCAGGCCCCACCAGTGGGTCAGGCCGCGGTGTTGCATCGGGCCATGACGGCCCAACAGTTCGTCGGGGGTCCAGCGGTCGGCCAGCCGCCAGCCCCGCTGCAGGTCGACGTCCGGTGAGAGCCGGCCCGCAGCCGTGACCGTGGCCAGGACACCGCAGCCCAGCGCCCCCACGACCGGAAGGCCCATGGCTGTGCCGTAGCCGAGCCCGAACACCGCCCCGAGCGCTCGGTGTCCGGCCGCCATCACCTGGGCGATCATGCTCGATCGGCGTGCGCGGCACCGGCAGCGACGCGCGGGAGATGTATCGCACCAGATTCGTCGAAACCTGCGTCGAGAGGCGGTTCCTCGCACTCCAGGCCGAGTTCTGACGAATCTGGTGCGCATCATCACGGGCGACGATGCTCGACAGCGCCTCAGTCGCCGTGGCGACGCAGGTAGCGGCCGAAGTGCGGAACGGTGAAGGCGATCCGGCCCCGCTCGCCGCTGTAGACCAAGCCCTTCTTGATCAAGGCATCTCGGGCCGGCGACAGCGACTGCGCACGGCGGCCGAGCACCTTGGCGACCTCCGCCGTCGAGGCCGTGGCGTCCGGGTCGTCCGTCGCGCCACCGTCGGCGTCCATGGCATCGGCCATCGCCCGCAGGTACTCGCGTTCGGCGGGGGTGGCCCGCTCGAAGCGTGACCCGAAGAAGCCGACGGCCAACTCGGCCTCGGCCTCGGGGGCGGCCACGCGGACGTCGTCCGCCGTGATCGGACTGCGCGGGGCGACGTCCCAGGCGGTCTTGCCGTAGGCCTGCACGAAGTAGGGATAGCCGGCCGTGGCCTCGTACATCGCCTCGAGGGCCTCGGCGGTGAACTCGGCATCCTCCTCCTTGGCCGGGGCACTGAGCGCGCGGTCGGCCGCCGCCCGGTCCAGCCGGTCGATGCGGGCGTAGCGGAACAGCCTCTCGCTGTAGGACTTACTGGCCGAGAGCACCGCCGGCAGGTGCGGTAGCCCGGCACCGACCACGACGAAGGGCAGGCCGGTCTGGCTGATCTCGTGCGCGGCCGCGCACAATGCGGACACATCGTCCGGCGCCAGATCCTGCATCTCGTCGATGAACACCGCGACGCCGCGCCCGACGTCGCCGGCCAGGCCACCGACGTCCACCAACAGTTCGACCAGGTCGATCTCGATGTCGCCGGAGTCGGCGCGGCCGGGCACGGTGGCGACGTCGATGCCGGGTTGCCAGCGGTCGCGCAACTTGGCGGTGGGGGCGTTGTCGCGCAGCGCGAAGGACTTCAGGACGCCGAGCACGTGCTCGGCCTCGGAGGCGGGCGCCGCGAGTTCACGCACCGCCAGGTGCAGCGCAGCGGCCAGCGGACGGCGCAACGACTGCTCGGGGCGGGCCTCGAGCTTACCGGTGCCCCAGCCCCGCCGCACGGCAGCCGAGCGCAAGGTGTTGAGCAGCACGGTCTTGCCGACGCCGCGCAACCCGGTCAGGACGACGCTGCGCTCGGGACGGCGTTTGGCGACCCGCTCGAGGACGACGTCGAAGGTGGCCAGCTCGGTGTCGCGACCGGCGAGCTCGGGCGGGCGCTGGCCTGCTCCGGGGGCATAGGGATTGCGAACCGGGTCCATTCTGAAACGGTATCCGGGCGTCTAGCGAGAACCCGAGATTGAGCCATACGACGCGAGCGTGTCGCAGCTTGTCCCGGTTCGCCGGTTCCGTCCCCACGGCCTCGGCCGACCTCGCCGATGCGCCGCAGGTTGTGACCACAGCAGGTCGCAGCCGAGGATGCAGTATGAGCGACCTCGTCATCCACCTCGACCCGGACGCCGCGCAGCCGCCGTTCGAGCAGCTGAAGGCGCGCATCGCGGCGATGGTCGACAACGGGACGCTGCGTGCGGGGGATCAGCTGCCGACCGTGCGCCGATTGGCCGCCGACCTCGGCTTGGCACCGAACACCGTGGCCCGCGCCTATCGCGAGCTGGAGCAGTCGGGCCTGCTCGACACCCGCGGCCGCTCGGGCACCTTCGTCTCCGGCGACCAGGTGCACCAGGAGGCACGGCGCGCCGCGGTCGACTTCGTCGTCCGGCTGCGAGCGCTGGGGATCGGGCAGACCGAGGCGCTCGACCTCGTCCGACGCAGCTTCGGCTGACGGGGACTGGCGGCAGCCAGCGTTCTCTACCGATCTCTTGGTGATTGGCAATAAAGGTGTAGAGGACGTCAGAGACGACCCGGTATCACGGTCGGACTCGGCGTCGATCGCCTCGTCTCGCGCTGTCTAGCACTCAGTCCAGAGACGCCTAGAGAGCGCCATCGACATTCGAGTGTGCACGAATTGCATGATCACGGAAGGACGGTCTCAGCGGGGCGTTTGCGGCCGCAGCGTTCGGTTCTCCGCGGGTTCGGCGATCTGCGCCCGGAACGGGCTGGCGGGGTAGGTCCCCAGGATCCGGGTCTCGACGGAGAAGAAGCCCAGCTCCTCGAGGGCCAGCGCCAGCGACGGATCCTTCGGGTGCCCCTCGACGTCGGAGTAGAACTGCGTGGCGAAGAAGGTGCCGCCGAGCTGGTAGCTCTCCAGCTTGGTCATGTTGACCCCGTTGGTGGCGAAGCCGCCCATCGCCTTGTAGAGCGCGGCCGGCACGTTGCGCACCCGGAACACGAAGGTGGTGATCATCGGCCCGTCGCCGGCCGGGTAGTCGCGCGGCTCACGCGCCAGCACCAGGAACCGGGTGGTGTTGCGGTGCTCGTCCTCGACGTTCTCGGCCAGGATGTCGAGCCCGTACAACGAGGCCGCCAGGCGTGGCGAGAGCGCGGCGATGCTCGGATCGCCCAGCTCGGCCACCTCGCGCGCCGCACCGGCGGTGTCGTCGGCGACGTGCGCCGTCCAGCCGTACTGCCGCACGATCTTGCGGCACTGCGCCAGGCCGTGGATGTGGCTGCGCACGTGGCGGATGTCCTCGAGCCGGGTGCCCGGCACCACCATGAGCTGGAAGTGGATCGGCACGAAGTGCTCGCCGATGATGAAGAGCCCCGACTCGGGCAGCAGGTGATGAATGTCGGCCACCCGGCCGGCGATCGAGTTCTCGATCGGGATCATGCCGAACTCGGCCAGGCCCGTGGTGACCGCCTCGAAGGCGTCGTCGAAGGTCGGGCAGGGCAGCGGGGCGAACTGCGGGAAGACCTCGCGGACAGCGGCGTCGGAGTTGGCGCCCGGCTCGCCCTGATAGGCGACGCGAGTGCGGTCGAGGCTCAGGGGCCCGGTGGTCGGTTCGGTCACGAGAATCCAGGGTACGCGGCAGGGAACAGCCACGGGTTCGGACGACGTTGCCCAGGCGGCGCTCGCGCGGTGCGCGCTCTGGCGGCCGCGTCGGCGCGTGAGGAGACGACATGACACTCGAGACCCGACCCGACCTCACGGTGGAGTTCTCGCGGCAACGAGATCTGTTGCTGGAACAGGGGTATCCGCGCCTGGCCGGGTTGACCCCGCAACGGTTCCGAACCGCACTGGACGCCGTGTGGTCGGCGATCGAGTCGTGGTGCACCCTGCCTGGGGCACCCGAGCGAGCCGGTCATCTGCCCTTCGCCCTGGTGGTCGGCACCGCGCCCGCCGAGGCGATGCTGCAGACCGTGCACCTGCCGGGTCGCACGACGCCCGGAATCCTCGACCGCAACCACGGCGAGGCCGGACTCACCCCGTACCGCCCGATCCCGGGCGCCGAGCCGCCGGCCGACCTCTACGCCCTTGTCGGTGTCGACCGGGGCGACGAGTTCCGAGGAGAGGCACCGCGAGAGGCGGTGGCGACCCTGCTCTCCCGCGGTCGCAGTCCGCTCACGATCAGCGAGGGGCTCGCCGTCCAGGTCGTGGCGCCGGCCCTGCTCCAGCCCAACCACGGCTTCTCCCTGGCGGGCTCCCGCCGGGAAGACCCGGGCAACGCCAAGCGCGTACCTGCGCTCTGGATCTCCGGCAGGGCTCCCAAGCTCGGCTGGTGCTGGGAGGGCAACCCCCATTCGTGGCTCGGGACGGCGTCCACGGCCGCTCGCCTGGCCTGATCGGATTCCCCACACATTCTGCTCGGAACACCACAAGATGACTACTCATCGTGATTGAAATGTTACCCAGGGTCGACAATTGTGCTAGGAAAGGACTCACGATGCCGCCCGACGGGCGCGCATCGGCGGCCACGACACCGTGCGCCGGGTACTGACGGAACCAGCCCGACCGTTGTCATCGGACTACCGATTGGCGGAGTCATCCTCATGCGTCGCACGACCCTTTCGCGCCTGTCCCTACCGGTTGCCACGGCCCTCGGCCTGACCGGACTCGCTGCCAGTGGCACGTTCGGCATCGCCACCGCCGGCGCAGCGACCACCCAATACGTCGCCATGGGCGACTCCTTCGCCGCCGGCGAGGGTGGCCCGACCAGCCTGGCCGGCTTCGACGTCGCCTCGGGCTCGTGCCACCGCACCGCCCTGGCCTGGCCCCGAGTGTTCGCCGCAACCCGCGGGCTCTCGCTGGAGACCACCAACGGCGGGCACACCTCGACCATCGCGGGGCACATCGCCTGCGGGGGTGCCAACACCACCAGCATCACCACGACCGCCACGAACGGCGAGCCCGCCCAGTTGGCCCAGCTGCGCAGCATGACGCCCAAGCCGACGCTGGTCACCCTGACCATCGGCGCCAACGACGCCCGGCTGGGCAGTGTGATGAAGGCCTGCCGCACCGGTCAGCAGTGCGCGGAGACCCTCAGCGCCGCCCGCACCCTGACCCGCAATGTGCTGCCCAGCCGCTTCGCCCGGGTCTTCGCCCAGGTCAAGAGCGCCACCAAGGCCCGGCTCATCGTCGTCGGCTACCCCCAGATCTACGCCGCCCCCAGCCCCGCCGCGCTCGCCGAGTGCTCGGATCTGACCAGCGAACGACTCGCCGAACTGCGCGCCCACCTCGTCGACCTGGACAAGGCCCTCGCGGCCGGGGCCAAGGCGGCACAGGTGGAGTACATCTCGATGCTCACCGCGCTGTCCGGTCACGAGCTGTGCACCTCGTCGGAACAGGTCAACCCGATCGCCGTCACCGGGTCGAGCCTGGCGGCGGAGTCCGGTCACCCCACCGCGGCCGGCTACACCGCGATGGCCACGCGGATGTCGTCCTACCTCACCCGCTACGCCATCGCACCGAACATCGCCCCGAAGGCCGCCTTCACCTTCAAGCGCAAGGCCGGGACGACGAATCGCGTGGTGCTGGACGCCTCGGCCTCGGCCGACCTCGACGGTTCCATCGCCACGTACACCTGGACGTCGGGGACCACGACCCTGGGCACCGGCAAGACGCTCACCATCACCGTGAGGTCCGGCACCACCAAGCGGGTGACCCTGACGGTCAAGGACAACCGAGGGGCGAAGGTCAGTGTGACGCGCATCGTCTCACCCAGCTCCACCACGGCGCGCTGAGTCGACCCGGTCCACCCGGCGGTGCCCCGTCACGGTTGAACCGTGACGGGGCACCGTTCATGAACGGCCCCGACGGATGGCACGACGCCGAGGTCACGAACTCGCGAGCGCCCCCGCCACCGTCTGCGGCAGCCGATGAGCAGCGCAATGGCCGCGTTGCCCAGGCAGAAGTAGGCCGGGAACAACAGCAGTGCCACGTCCCGCGAGCGAACCGAGACCACGGCCGAGAGGCCGCTCAGCGCGGCCAGGGCATACGTCGTGCCGGTCTCGGAATCCGGTTCACGCCAGATCTTGGGTGTGATGGCCACCAGGCCCGCCCCATCGGCGAGGGCGACACAACAGGTGGCCACGAGAGGGTCGTCCACCAGCTGCCACCCGATGATCCCCACTCCGGCGACGCCCAGCAGCACGACGTTGCCCGCCGCGACCCCACCCACCCCGCCGCGCACGGCAACACCCAGAACGGTCACCGTGGACGCCGCCTGCACCACCAGGACGACCAGCCCCCAACGACCACCGGCCGCCGCGTGCGCGCAGGCGGCGATCAGTGCAACGGCGCTCCAGACCAGCCAACTCCCCCGATGAGGGGTCGTCGACCCGCGGCGAATGCCGAGCAGGTACGCCAGCGTCCCCACGATGGACAGACCTGCGCCGACCATGGCTGAGCCGACGGCTGCAGTCGTGGTCACGTTGATGGAATCCATGGTTCCCCCCGAGGATCTGGTAAGGGGAGCCTTGGTTTGCCCGACTGATACCCGTGGCCTCAGCGGAAACCTGCGGGCTCAGCCGGACGTGGCCCGCACCATGGCGGTGAACTCGGCCATCGCGGCGTCGGCCGCGGCTCGGTCACCGGTGGCGGCGAGCTCGAACAGCAGGCCACGCGCCGTCCCGAGGGACAACCGAGCCAGGCGTACGGCCTGCTCGTCACCGACCCCACTGCGCCGGAATCCGTCGGCGAGCTCGTCGACCCAGCCGGTGGCCAGCCAGTGCCGCAGCGAGGCGGCATAGGGCTTGCCCTGCATCGCCGTGCCGGACAGCTCGAAGAACAGCGGGGCGAAGATCTGCGCGCGATCGGCGACGTGGGTCCAGAACGCCGCGCCGGCCTCGTACGGGTCGGCATGGGCCGCGAGGAACTCGGCCATCACCGCCCGCTCGCCCCGTTCGACGGCCTCGACCACTGCGCCCAGAAGGCCTTCGCGAGAACCGAAGTGGTAGATCAGCATGCGATGGCTGGTACCCAGCGCGGTGGCCAGGGTGCGCAGGCTGGTGTCGCCTACTCCGTGCTCCGCGAACCAGGCAATCGCCTTGGCCAGCAACGCCTCTCGCGGGCCAGGTGAGGCAGTGGGGACGTCGGTCACTCGGCGTCCGCTGCCCCGGCACCCGCCTCGGCACCCGCCCGGGTGGCCAGCGCCTCGGCCTCGGTCTGCAGATAGCTGCGGGTCATTCCCTGATAGAGCCGATGGGCCAGCCAGGCGAGCGGACCGTCGAAGGTCATCCGCAGCGTGATCTCGCTGCCGCCGTCGTCCAGCGGTCTGATCACGTGGTCGGCGATGCTCACCACACCCGGGCGACGCGAACGCCAACTGAACGCCGTCCCGGGTTGCCAGTCGGTCACGGTCCAGTCGGTCGGCGGCAGCTCGGGCTGCTCGACCCGGTACACGGCGTCCGGCCCCGGACCGACACCGGCCGCGCCGCGGGCCACCCGATCGACCGTGGGCAGCCACTGGGGCCAGGCGTCCAGGTCACTCAGCACCCGCCACACAGCATTCGGTGCAGCGGACGCCGTCCGGCGCACCTCGATCGTCTTCGTCATGTACCAAATGGTACATGAATCGATGGAGATGGCGACAAGGGTGCCCCGCGTCGGCATCAGTCATCGGATCACCGGATGTTGCCAGGTACCCCACCCCCGTCGCGGGTACCGTTTCGCCATGCAGATGCTCAGCTCCCTCGTCCCCGGCGCCGCGGCTCCCACGGTCGCCACCGTCGACTCGATCAACCCGGCGAACACCTCGGACGTCGTCGCCCGGGTCGACCTGGCCGGCGCCGACACCCTGGTCGCCGCCGCTCGCGCCGGAACCGAGGCGCAGCGGGCCTGGGCCGCCGTCCCGGCACCGATCCGCGGCCGCGTGATCGCGGCGATCGGACGGCTGGTCGAGGCGAACTTCGAGGCGCTGTCGCAGCTGATCACCCGCGAGGTCGGCAAGCCCATCGCCGAGGCGCGAGGCGAGGTGCAGGAGGTCGTCGACACCTGCGACTTCTTCCTCGGCGAGGGCCGGCGCCTCTACGGCCAGACCGTGCCCAGCGAGATGCCCGACAAGCAGCTGTTCACCTTCCGGGTGCCGGTGGGCACCGCCATGGTGATCACGGCCGGCAACTTCCCGATGGCCGTGCCGAGCTGGTACCTGGTGCCCGCGCTGCTGGCCGGCAACGCCGTGGTGTGGAAGCCCGCCGAGTACGCCGCGGCCTGCGCCGACGCCATGGCCCGCATCTTCATCGCCGGCGGCCTGCCCGAGGGTCTGCTCACCGTCGTCCACGCGGACGGTGCCGCGACGTCCGCCGGGCTGGAGGCCGCACTCGAGGCCGGGGTGGTGAACAAGGTCGGCTTCACCGGATCGACCGAGATCGGCCGGGCGATCGGCGCACTCTGCGGGCGGCACCTGCAGTCGCCCTGCCTCGAGCTCGGTGGCAAGAACCCGATGGTGATCACGCCGTCCGCCGACCTGGACCTGGCCGTCGAGGGCGCGTTGTTCAGCGGCTTCGGGACGGCGGGGCAGCGCTGCACCTCGCTCGGCACCGTGATCGTGCACTCCTCGGTGCACGACGAGTTCGCGCGCCGCTTCGACGCCGCGGTGCGGACGATGCCGGTGGGCGAGCCGGGCGGCGAGAAGGACGCCGCGGTGGTGATGGGCCCGCTGCTCGCGCCGCGCTTCGCCGAGCGCTACGAGGACTACCTGGCCTGGATCGGTTCGCAGCACACGGTTCTCGGCTCCACCGGGGTCGGGCGCATCACGGCCGACAACCCGCGTGCGGGCTTCGTGGGCGACACCACACTGTGGGAGTCCGGGCTGTACTACCACCCGGTGATCGTGGACGGCGTCGAGCCGGAGGACGAGTTGTTCCGCACCGAGACCTTCGGTCCGCTGGTCGGCATCGCCACCTACGACGACTTCGACCAGGCGCTCGCCATGGCCAATGCCCCGGGCTACGGACTCTCGTCGTCCATCTACACCACCGACCCGACCGAGGCGTTCCGCTACCGCATCGGCATCGGGGCCGGCATGGTCAGCGTCAACAACTCGACCTCGGGCGCCGAGGCGCACCTGCCCTTCGGCGGAAACGGCAAGAGCGGCAACGGCTCTCGCCAGTCCGGAATCTGGGTGCTGGACCAGTTCACCCGCTGGCAGTCGATGAACTGGGACTTCAGCGGCAAGCTGCAGAAAGCCCAGATGGACATCGAGATCCCCCCGGCCGACATGGACTTCCGGATCTGAGCCACGACGCGGGCCGGTTCAGGGGACGGCGATCACCGGCACCGGGGAGTGCCGGACGATCTTCGAGGCACTCGAACCCAGGAACACGTGGGTCAACCGGTGGGTCGAGGACGAGCCGACCACCAGGACCTCGTCGTGCCCCCAGTCGAGGGAGTCGACAGCTCGGTCCCAGGATCGGCCCACCGCGATCACGGCGCTCAGGCGATCCGCGGGAAATCCGTTGTCCACCAAGGCAGAGACCGCCTCCGCCTGCTGGCCTTCGGCCTGCGCGCGCCACTCCTGCAGGACCATGTCCTCGGCGCCGCTGATCTCGGGCGGATACATGGTCCGGCCGCGCACGGCGAAGGTGACGATCCGGAGCGCCGCACCGACCCGGCCGCAGATGTCCGCGGCTCGCTCCAGCAGCTCCCGGGTCTGCTCGTCGCCCCGGAACGCCACCGTGGCGCGCCGCACCACAGCGTCCGGCCCGGCCCGGTATCCGCGCGGGGCGATCGCCACCGCCACTGGCGAGGAATGCAGCAGCCGCGCCGTCTTCGACGTCATCGCCACCTCGCCCCACCGCGCCTCGTCGCCCGAGCCGACCACGATCAGGGCGGCATCGACCCGCTCGGCGTCCTCGATCAACGTGGCCGGAACCGACCGGCCGGCCAACCACGCCGCCTCGCTGGGCACGTCGCCGTGCCGAGCGAGCAGCTCGATCGCTTCGGCCGCGCAGGCTTCGCCCTCGCCGGCAGCCCACTGCTCGAATTCCCGGTCGGTGTGCCCGGCAACCGCGGTCGGCCAGCCGGGCGGCACCACCGTGACCGCGCGTACCCGGTCGGAGTCCGAGCGTGCGAGTTGGCAGGCGAGGTCGATGGCCGCGTGATCGTCACGGTGCGGACTGAAGGCGACGATGTACGTCATCGCTCGTCATCCTCCGGCCGGCGACGCCGGCCCATCGGTTCGGCGATCTCCTCCTCGTCGACGTAATGGTTGAGCGTCGCGCGCCGCCGCCCGTAGGCGAGGTAGAAGGCGACCACGGCCGCGATCCAGATCAGGAAGATCACCCAGGTGATCGCGTTCAGCCCCCAGAGGATGTAGAGGCAGAACGCGACCGTCAGGATCGGGGTGACGGGGTAGCCGGGGATGCGGTAGGGCCGTTCCAGATCGGGGTGGGTCCGGCGCAGCACCATCACCCCGATCGCCACGGCCGAGAACGCCACCAGGGTGCCGATCGAGACGGTGTCCCACAGGTAGTCCGAGGGCACGAACCCGCCGATCAAAGCGATGACGATCGATACCACGACGATGTTGTAGGTCGGCGATTGGGTGCGCGGGTCCACCTTCAGGAACCGCTTCGAGATCATGCCGTCCCGACTGATGGCGAACAGGATCCGGGTCTGCCCGTACAGGGTGACCAGGGTGACCGAGAAGATCGAGATCACCGCCCCGGCGGCCAACACCGCCCCCCAGATCGGGGTGCCGGTGACATCGTCCAGGATCTGGGCCAGGCCCGCGTCCTGGGCCGGCTCGGTGGAGAACCACCCGGCCGGCTTGGCTGCCAGCCCCGCTGCGGCGACCGCGACGTAGACGGTCGAGACGATGATCAGCGCTCCGATGATCGCCCGGGGTAGGGCACGTTGTGGGTTCTCGACCTCCTCCCCCGCCGTGGCCACGGCATCCAACCCGATGAAGGAGAAGAAGATGGTGCCGGCAGCGGCGCTCACCCCGGCGACGCCGGACTGCCAGAAGTTCTCGAAGTGGTCGGCCTCGAACGCAGTGACCGCGATCCCCACGAACAGCACCAGGACGGCCAACTTGACCAACACCATGATGGTGTTGATCTTCGCCGATTCCGAGGCGCCGCGGATCAGCAACAGCATGCACAGGAGCACCAGGACGACGGCGGGCAGGTTGACCAGGCCGCCGGTGGCTCCGATGTCATCAGGACCCGGGATGGGCGAGACCGACAGTGCCTGGGGCAGTTGCCAGCCGAACAGCGAGTCCAGCAGCGCGTTGAAGTAGCCGCTCCACCCCACCGCGACGGCACCGGTGGCGACGCCGTACTCCAGCAGCACGCAGCCGGCGATGACCACCGCCACGAGCTCACCCATGGCGTGGTAGGCGTAGGAGTAGGTCGATCCGCTGACGGGGATGGCGCTGGCCAGTTCCGCATAACACAACGCGGACAGGCCCGCGGCGATGCCGGCGACGACGAAGCTGACCAGGACCGCCGGGCCGGCTTCGGGCACCGATTCGCTGAGCACGAAGAAGATGCCGGTACCGACCGTGGCACCAACCCCGAACATGGTGAGCTGGAAGGCGGTCAGGTTACGGGCCAGCTCCTCCCCGGGGTGCTGGTGCTTGGTGAACACGATCGGCTTGCGCCGCGCGAATTGCTGCGACAGGGACTGCGCCATGGCGTCCTCCTCCGGGTCGGCCCTCCCGCGGGCTCCAAAAGGATGAGGTGGGGCCTCGCCCGAAGGTAGTGGGCGGGGGGTGAGTGCCGATAGTCCCGATTCCTGCCCGACCACCCTGAGCATCCGCGACCACTCGATCTGTCAGGATCTGCCCATGGCTGAGATCACCTTGCGCGGTACCCCCATTCACACCATCGGAGAGCTGCCTGCGGTCGGCAGCCCGGCCCCGGCCTTCTCCCTCGTCGGAACCACCCTGGTCGAGGTCGCCTCGTCCGTCTTCGCGGGCCGCACCCTGGTACTGAACATCTTCCCGAGCATCGACACCGGGGTATGTGCGGCCAGCGTTCGCGCGTTCAACCAGCGCGCCGCAGGTCTCGACGGCGTCACCGTACTCAACGTCTCGCTCGACCTGCCGTTCGCCCAGTCCCGGTTCTGCGGCGCCGAGGGCATCGAGAACGTCGAATCGGCCTCGGCCTTCCGCAGTGACTTCGGCTCCGAGTACGGCGTCACGATCACCGACGGTCCGATGGCCGGGCTGCTCTCACGCGCCGTCGTGGTCGTGGCCCCCGACGGCTCGGTGGCGTACACCGAGCAGGTGCCCGAGATCGGCCAGGAGCCCGACTACGACGGCGCACTCGCCGCGATCGGCTGAGATGTGCCGGCTGATCGCCGGCTGGTTCGCGGACAAGGTGGAGGGTTTGGGCACGCAGACGGTGCCGAACCCTCCACCTTGTCTGTCGTGGACCCGTGGCTCGGCGATGGACTCTTGACATGTGACAATTTGGTCACCTAATTTCAATGCATGGACGAGGTGTTCCGTGCCCTGGCCGACCCCACCCGCCGAGAGATCCTCGACCTGCTCTTCGAGCGGGACGGGCAAACGGTGGGCGAGCTCGCCGAGCGCTTCGCCGAGTCCATGAGCCGGTTCGGGGTGATGAAACACCTGGCCGTGCTCGAGGAGGCGAACCTCGTGGTCGGTGTCCGATCCGGGCGCACTCGTGCCCTGTATCTGAACCCGGTGCCGATCGAGCAGATCGCCAACCGCTGGATCGGCAAGTACGCCGCCCGGTTCACCTCGGCCCTGGTGGGCCTGCAACAGCACGTCGAGCGTCAGGAGCACAGCTGATGGGGATCACCGCCCACGTCTACCAGGTCTACATCGCCGCGGATGCCGCCCGGGTCTGGCAGGCGATCACCGACAGCGAGTGGACCCGGCAGTACTTCCACTCCACCCAGTTCGTCGCCCCGCCGGAGGCCGGCCAGCCGTACCGCACCGTGATGCCCGACGGCTCAGGCGCCGTCGACGGGATGGTGGAAGAGCTCACGCCGCCCGAGGGTGAGCGACCGGGCCGGTTCGTCCAGACCTGGCACGTGCTCTACGACGCGGCGATGGCGGCCGAGCCCCCCAGCCGGGTGGAGTGGACCGTCGAGCACGTGGGCGAGCGGCTCACTCGGGTGCGGCTGGTGCACGGCGACCTCGCTGGCAGCCCACTCACCTGGGCCACGGTGAAGGACGGCTGGGTCTGGATCCTCGACAGTATGAAGACCCTGCTCGAAACCGGTGAGCCCCTGCCCCGGCCACAGCGCGAGAGCTCCCCGCGCGAGGAGTCGGCCGCCGACCCGACCGGCGACTGGCATCGACGCCAGGGGATCGAGGCGAACAACGCCGTCTGGGGCCTGCTGGGCGCCACCGATCGCACCGCCGAGGACGACGAGGACCTGCTGCGCACCGCCTACTCCTCCGCCTATCACTGGCAGCGAGCGAGCGGGGCCGGGCCGGAACACGAGGCCCGGGCGTCCTACATGATCGCCAAGGCGCTGCTGGCGACCGGGCAGGGGGCGCGGGCGATGGTCACGGCCGATCACTGTCTGGCGATCTGCCAGGCCCACGAGCTGGGCGACTTCGATCTGGCGTACGCCCACGAGATCCGGACCCGTGCCCTGGAGGCACTCGGCCGACTCGACGAGGCGCGGCAGTCGGCAGCAGCAGCGCGCGCCGTCCCGATCGCGGACGCCGAGGACCGGTCGATCGTCGAGCAGGACTTCGCCGACCTGCTGACGGGCTGAACGTCGACCGATGGCCCACACGCCGCGCCGGGCCGCCCGCTAGGTTGGCCGCCGTGAGCGCGCTGAGCCTGCCCCGGACGCCGAGCGAGCCGATCCCGTCGCGGGCCGAGGTGGTGGTGATCGGTGGTGGCGTGATGGGCGCCAGCATCGCCTTCCACCTCGCCGAGGCGGGGGTGCGCGACGTCCTGCTGCTGGAGCGCGACGCGCTGGCGAGCGGGTCGACGTCCAAGGCCGCCGGTGGGGTGCGAGCCCAGTTCTCGGACGCGCTGAACATCCAACTGGGCGCGCGCAGCCTGGAGGCATTCGAGCAGTTCGCCGAGCGGCCGGGCGGCGAGATCGACCTGCGGCAGGTGGGCTACCTGTTCTTGCTGACCACGCCCGAGGACGTCGCGGTGTACGAGGCGTCGGTGGCCCTGCAGAACTCCCTGGGTGTGCCGTCGCGGATGCTGACCGCGGCCGAGGCCGCGACGCTGTCGCCGATCGTGACCATGGACGACGTGCTGGCCGCCGCGTTCCATTCCCGGGACGGGTACTGCACGCCGGAGTCGGTGGTGCAGGGGTACGCCGCGGGCGCGCGCCGGCACGGGGCGACGGTGGTGACCGGGGTCGAGGTCACCGGCATCGAGCGGGATGGCGACGAGATCCGTGGCGTGCAGACCTCGGCCGGCGACGTGGCGTGCTCGACGGTGATCAACTGCGCCGGACCGTGGGCGGGGGTGGTGGGCGAGATGGCCGGGGTGGAGCTGCCGATCACCCCGTTGCGCCGCCAGATCATCGTCACCGAGCCGTTGCCTGCGGCGGTGCAGGCGTTGGTGCCGCGGGACATGCCGATGACCATCGACGCGGCGACCACGTTCTACCTGCACCCCGAGGGGCCGGCGTCGCGGCCGAGCATCCTGCTCGGGATGTCGTACACCGGTGAGGAACCCGGCTTCAAGATGGGTATGTCGGACGACTGGCTGCCCGACCTGACCGAGACGATGGAACACCGGGCGCCGGCACTGTTGGACGTCGGCATGGCCCACGGCTGGTCGGGGTTGTACGAGGACTCCCCCGATCACAACGCGATGATCGGCGAGGTGGCCGGGTTGTCGCGATTCCTCTATGCCACAGGGTTTTCCGGCCACGGGTTCCTGCAGGGGCCGGCGGTCGGTGAGGTGGTGCGCGACCTCTACCTGGGCCGCGAGCCGTTCCTCGACGTGGCACCGTTCTCGGCCGACCGGTTCGGTGCCGGCACCGCGCGCCCCGAACACAACATCGTCTGAGGCTTCGTCGAGTTGGCCACCGTAGTCGGTGGACAACTCCACGAAGCCCGTCAGCTGATCTCGCGGCGGGTAGCCAGGACACCGACAGCAGTGGTGACGATCCCGAGTCCCACCACGACCAGCGGGGCAAGCCACAACTGGGCATCCGGAACCACTCCCTCCTGCCGGGCGACCGAGAACGGCACCACCGTGGCGGACGAGGCGAATACGCCGAGCAGGCCGCCGGCGATCGTGACGGTCACGGTTTCGTAAGCGACGGGCGAGCAGATCTGGTTCCGCGTCGCCCCGATGATGCCGAGCCGGAGGTACTCGGGCCGGCGCTCGTCGATCACCGCGAGCAGGACGTTGATCAGAACCAGCAGGCAGAAGCCCGCGATGAGCACGAGGATGGTGCCGTTCAGCAGGTTGATGGTGTCGGTGGTGGCCTGGCTCTCTCCGGGCGGCAGGACGAACGTACGCCGATCGATCCCGGTCATCATCAGCACCCCCACGGTGGCAGCGGCGAAGGTCACGGCCGCGCCGAACACCGGCCCCAGCACAGCTCCACGCCGTGTGAGCGTGTGGACCGCGAGCTGCCCCGCCGATCCCAGACGATGGGCCGCCGGGGACAGCCGGCGCCCCATCACGATCAGGATCCGCGGCGCGAACGCCGTGAGCCCCACCGCAACGAGCAGGCCGGCATTGCCGCTGGTGGCCATCGCCGCATACGGGTCGTTGCTGTGACGGGTGATCGACAGCGTGATCGCGGAGGCACCGAGGCCACTCGTCACCAACACCACGCCCGCGAGCACCCGCCAGCGCGAGATTCCTGGCGGAGCGAGGGATTCAGCGCGTACCGAACGGACAGTGCCGGTGGTGAGTCGCCACGCGGCGAGGTGTGCAGCGGCCGCGCTGAGCGTGGGGATCACCACCACCGTGACACCGAGAGCGAACCCGCCTCCGGCGTAACCCACGTGCGGGGCGATGATGCCGCCGTCTCGCATGAGTCGGAGGACTGCGCGACCGAGCGGACCAGCCAGCATCCCGCCGACGAGGGCCGCGCCCAACCCGACCATGAATGCCTCACGACGGATCAGACCTCGCACCTGCGCCGGGGTGGCACCGATCGAGCGCAGTCGGTGGACCTCCTCACCGCGACGTCGGACCGCCAACGAAAAGGTGGACGTGAGGGCGAACAGACCGAGTATCGCGCCCCACGCGCCCATCACCAGACCCATGATCAGCAGGAGTTCGCGACTCTCGTCGGGTACGCCGTCGCGGAGTCCGGTTGCTGCCAGCCCTGCGAAGCATCCGATGACCAGGGTGGTGCCGAGGATGGCCAATGCGGTGGCGATCATGCTCCGTACCCGATGGGTGATCGAGCGAGCGGCCACCGTCCAGCCGTTCATGACGCGACGGCGGACTCGGCGGCGAGGGCTGCCAGCCGTGCGGCGATCTCGGACGGCCCTGATCCCTCCAGATCGTCCACCAACCGACCGTCGAACAGGAACAGCACGCGGTCAGCGCACGCGGCCGCCTGAGGATCGTGCGTCACCATCAACACGGTCCGCCCCGAGTCCGCGACGAGCGACCGCAGGATGGTCAGCACAGTGTGTCCATTGGCCGAATCGAGCGCACCGGTGGGCTCGTCGGCGAGCACCAGGATCGGATCGATCATGAGGGCACGCGCGATCCCGACTCGCTGCTGCTGACCACCGGACAGGTGTTCGGGCAGCGCATCCGCCCGGTCCGCCAGACCCACGCGGTCCAGCAGACCGCGGATCCGCTCGGGATCGGGCCGTGCACCGGCGAGCAACCGCGGCAGCGCGACGTTCTGCGCCGCCGAAAGGTAGGGGATCAGCAACGGCTCCTGGAACACGACGCCCAGGTGGTCGCGTCGTGCCCGTGCCCGCTCGGTCTGGCTCGATGTGGCCATGTCCACCCCGGCCACCTGAACGCCGCCGGACGTGGGCTGATCGAGGCCCGCGACCACGTTGAGCAGGGTGGTCTTGCCCGAGCCCGACGGACCCATGATCGCGGTGAAGCTGCCGTGCTGGAGCGTCAGATCCACGTCGGCCAGAGCGGTTGTCGCCGCCGGACCGACGCCGAACCGTCGTGACACCGCGTTCAGCCGCAGGGGCACGGGAACTGAATGAACCATCAGGGTCTCATTTCTGCATGCGTTATATACAGTCTGCGTTGCAGACAGATAATAGGCAGGCATCTGCGTATCCCACAAGCAGTTGGCGACTAGAATCCGGGCGTGTCCGAGCTGCCGCGCTACCTGCACTTGATGTGGGGCCGCGAACCGGCGGGACGCCGCGGACCCCGCCCGACCCGCACCATCACCGAGATCGGCCGAGCCGCCGTCGAACTGGCCGATGCCGCCGGGCTCGAAGCGGTGACCATGAAGAGCGTGGCCGAGGCGATCGGCTTCACCACCATGTCGCTGTACCGCTATCTGGACAGCAAGGACGAGCTGTTCGCGGTCATGCTCGACGTCGCGGCCGGCCCGCCCCCGCAGCCGGACGTCGGCCAGAGCTGGCGGTCTGCGCTGACCACGTGGGCGCGGGACATGGCCACACATCGATTGGCACATCCGTGGATGCTGCAGATCAGTCCTGGGTCGCCGCCACTGACCCCCAACATGCTGGCCTGGACGGACGCCGGTCTGGCCTGCCTGGCGACGACGCCGCTCACGGCCGCAGAGCGTTTCTCATCGCTGCTCGCGGTGGATGCATGGGCAGCTCAGCACGTCCGGCAAAGCCTCCAGTTCCAGTTGATCGGCCCGCGGAAGGACGATGCCGCGGCTGTCTCGTACGCCGTCAACCTGGCGACCCTGGTGGACCCGGAGCGGTTGCCCGCGCTGTGGGCGGCCGCGCAGGAGGCCCTGCAGGACAATGACCATGACGAGGACTTCTTCGAGGACGAGTTCGCTCGTGGGCTGGCATTGCTGCTGGACGGGGTGCAGGCCATGATCCACCGCAGGCTCTAGCCAGGCGCGTTCACTCGATCAGCCAGGACCGCCAGCACTCCCCCGACGACCGCGAAGCCGAGGCTCAACATCACCTCCGTGGCAGTGGCCAGGTCGAGGTAGCGCACGATGGCGATCCACCGGAACCAACCGATCCACAGGTGCACCAGGCCGACGATCGCCTGCAGGACCAGCAGCCCTCCGGCAACCTCGAGAATCTGCTTCACGGCCGTCAGCTGATCTCGCGACGGGTGAGCCACCACGACCCGATGACCAGCGGCATCAGCACCCACACCGTCGACGCCGTGGCCAGGTGCGCCCAGGCCTGGCCACTCATGTGCCCCTCGCCGACCGGGCCGGACGCCCGAACCAGGTCGAGCCAGGTGGCGTAGCGGTCTAACCGCCCGATCACCGAGCCGAGAATGGTCCACACCGTCGGCAGGCCGAAGAAGGCCACGATGGCGAGGGCCGGGCTGCTGAACAGCAGCCCGAAGGCCACCCCCTGCACCACCGAGAGCACCTGCAGCAGAACGAGTCCGGCCAGCACGTCGTTCTCGGCGTGCCACTGGGCCGGGACGTCGCGGAACTGCACGGCCAGCAGGTGTCCGAGGGCCGCGAACCCCACCGCGAGGGCGAGGCCGACCACGGCCCAGCCAGAGGCCGCCACCAGTTTGGCCGCGACCACGCGAGTCCGGCGTGGCTCGACCGTGAAGGTCACCAAGCCGGTGCGCTGCGAGAACTCCGCGGTCATGGCCAGGATGCCCATCACCGGGTAGAGCACCGCCTGCACCAGGGTGGTGGCCCCGATCAACGAGCCGAAGGTCAGCTCCTCCCGGCTCTCACTGAACGTGATCACGGCGGCGAGCAGTCCCGCGGTGAGCAGGGCAATGGTGATCATCAGCCAGCGCCCCGACCGGGTGTCGATCAGCTTGCGCGCCTCCAACCGCAGCAGCCGGGTGAACGGAATGCCGGATCGTCCCGAGATCGGCAGCTCTCGTCGTCCCGCCGCCGTTGCCGTCATGACGCTCATGCCGCCACCCCCACCGTCGTGGTCGAGCGCCCGCTCGACCGATCGCTGTCCGAGGTCAACTCCAGGAAGAGTTGTTCCAGTCCGGCCCCGTTCGCGGGCCGCAGCTCGGTGACCACCACCCCGGCGGAGGCGGCCGCGCGGCCGATCTGCTCGCCGTACGCATCGACGGTCAACGTGGCTCCGCTGCGCGAGCGGACGACGTAGCCCGCCGCGCGCAGGACGGCGTCCAACCGGTCGGGGTCCAGCGCGGTCACGGTGCTGCCTACGGCCTGCAACAAGGATGCCTTCGATCCCTGGGCCACGATGCGACCCCGCCCGATGACGACCAGTTCGTCGGCCACCAGCTCGACCTCGTGCAGCAGGTGCGACGACAGCAACACCGTGCAGCCGCGGTCGGCGATCGAGCGCAGCAGCTCGCGCATCCAGTGAATCCCTTGTGGGTCCAGGCCGTTGGCGGGTTCGTCGAGCAGCAGCACCTGCGGATCTCCGACCAGGGCCTGAGCGATACCCAGGCGCTGGCGCATGCCGAGCGAATAGTGGCGAAGCCGCCGTCGGGACTCGGCGGGGCTCAGACCCACCACCTCCAGCAACTCCTCCACGCGGGCGTGCGGGCGGCCCGCGCCCGTGACCGCCAGGGTGAGCACCTCCCGGCCGGTCCGTCCGGCATGTTGCGCGGCGGCGTCCAACAACGTGCCGACCACGGCGGACGGCGTGGGCAACTCGCGGTAGGGACGACCCAGCACGGTGGCCGAGCCGGACGTCGGCGGCGTGAGCCCGCAGATCATGCGCAGCGTCGTGGACTTGCCGGCCCCATTGGGGCCGAGGAACCCGGTCACCACCCCGGGGCGCGCCTCGAAGGAGATGTCGTCAACCGCCGTGAAGGCGCCGTAGCGCTTGGTCAGGTTCTCGATGAGGATCATGGATCCAGCCTCGGACCGGCGACCGGTGACCGCATCGGGCAGTGAGCCAGATCGGGTCCGACCAAAGTCGATGCCGAGGTCGACCTCCGGCGGTGTCCGCGGCCGATCCGCCGCTCCTAGTCTGTCGGTGTGATCACGTCCATCGACCGGATCGCCTTCGAGGCGCCGGGCCAGCCGCCGCTCGGCCGACTCGGTCACGCCTGGCGGATCGTGATCTGCGTGCTCCTGGGCCTGATCTTGTTCGCCTTCAGCGTGGAATCAGTGCTCGCACGCCCTCCGGTGGCTGGTTGGATGCGCCTGCTGCTGTGGCTGGATCTGCTCCTCCTGGGCCCGGCGTCCTGGGTGCTCCTCGCGCTTCATCGCCGCTTCCCGATGCCGGTAGCGGTCAGCGTCATCGCACTCAGCACGGTGTCGGTCCTCGCGGCGCCGGCGAGCCTGTTGTGCCTGGTGTCGATCGCTGCGCGGCGCCGATCCCGCGAGATCGTGACCATGGCCACGCTCGGCCTGGTGACCGGTTGGATCTCCCTGCGGGTCTATCCCGACCACGACACGCCGTACTGGGTCCAGCTGGTGCTGGTGCTCCTGATCGTGGCCGTCTCGGTCGCCTTCGGCATGTACCTCGGCGCCCGTCGTGAGCTGAGCTACTCGTGGCGACTGCGAGCCGAGGCAGCGGATCGTGAACAGGCACTGATGCTCGAGCAGGTGCGAACCGGTGAGCGAACCCGGATCGCCCGCGAGATGCACGACGTCCTGGGTCACCGGATCTCGCTGGTGTCGATGCACGCCGGGGTGTTGGCGCTGCGCGAGGACCTGACCGGCGACCAGGTGCAGGCCGAGGCGCGGTTGATCCAGCGCACGGCGCAGGAGGCCATGGAGGAGTTGCAGGGGGTACTCGGGGTGCTCCGTGGCGGGGATGACGCCGGAGACGCTCACCGGGTCGAGCACCCACAGCCCACCCTGGACGACCTGGATACGCTGATCGCCGAGGCGCGCACCACCAACCCGGTCGAGATCGCCGGCAACCCGCGGCCCGACATCCCGGGCCGGCTGGGGCGGCACGTCTACCGGATCCTGCAGGAATGTCTGACGAATGCCCGCAAGCACGCGCCGGGCAGCGCCGTCCGGGTGCAGGTGACCGGCACCCCACGCCGCGGGCTGGCCGTCGAGGTGACCACTCAGCCACCGCACACGCGTTCGCCGGCCGGACAGCCCGGCCCGACCGGATCGGGGTTCGGGTTGCTGGGCATCACCGAACGGGTCGAGGCCCTGGGCGGCACGATGGAGCACGGATCCGATGGCGGCGGTGGCCATCGCGTGCAGGTGTGGCTGCCGTGGAAGGGGGTCGCCGACGGTGAGTGAGGCGACCGCCAGGGTGCGGGTGCTGATCGTGGACGACGACCCGCTGGTGCGGTCGGCGCTGCGCATGATGCTGGGCGCCGATCCGCTGATCGAGGTGATCGGCGAGGCCGCGGACGGCGCGCAGGCCGTGGACGCCGTCCGCTCGCGGCGACCGGACGTGGCGCTGATGGACATCCGGATGCCGGTGCTCGACGGGATCGAGGCCACGGCGCGGATCATGGCGATGCCCAGCGGGCCGGACGACGTCCGGACCCAGGTGATCGTGCTGACGACGTTCGATGCCGACGAGTTGGTGAGGGCGGCGATCCGTGCCGGGGCGAGTGGGTTTCTGCTCAAGCACACCTCGCCCGAGCGGCTGCTGAGCGCCGTGCACCGGGTGGTGGCGGGTGAACCCATGCTCTCGCCGTCCGTGACACGCCAGATGATGAGCCTGGTCGCGGCGGCGGACGCCGACCCGCGACGTGCTGCGGCCCGGGCCGACCTGGCGGGCCTGAGCGAGCGGGAACGTCAGGTGGCGCTGGCGATCGGTCAGGGCAAGTCGAATGCCGAGATCGCCGCGGAGTTGTACCTGTCGGTGGCCACGGTCAAGTCACACGTGACGCACCTGTTGACGCGATGGGATGTCACCAACCGGGTGCAGATCGCGATCCGGGTCCACGACGCCGGGCTGCTCTGAGCTGTATACAGACGGATGGGTGTTGGCGTCAGATCGCGGCGTCGATCGCGCGGCGGTAGATCTCGGGCAATGCCTTGGGCAGCTCAACGAGGGGAAACCACCGCAGGGCCGAGTGTTCGGGCGCGTGATGGTGTTCCGTCGCGTGATGCGGCTCGGGGCCGCCGGGCTCGACCGACGTCGGCTCAGGTGAGGTCACCACGACCACCGAGAAGGCGACCACCACGACGCGACGGCCGGGGATCACCTCGAACAGATCGGCCAGCACGAGTCGACCGACCGCGACGACAAGACCCGACTCCTCGCGAAACTCCCGGACCAGGGTGTCGGCGACCGAGGTGTCCGCCGCGTCAGGTTGGCCCCCCAGCAGCTCCCACTCGTGGCGCGGGTTGCGACCCAGCAGCACGAGTCCGTCGTGGACGAGGACTCCCTTGATCGTGACCGAGGCCATGGCAGCCATCCTGCCGGAGCGGCTGGGCAAGCGCAGCGGTCCCCAGTGGGTGAAGTGCCGTAGCGGGCGCTCTGTGACAGTGAGTTCCTTCACAAGAATCGTTCTGCTGCAATGGCTTTCATGAGGTGTTCAGGCGGCTTGGTTGTCGGTGGTCGCCCCTACTGTTCGATCCATGGAACCGGAGCAGACACCCCACCCGGACGGCGGGGCCGCCGTCGGGAACAGTGGCCTGCCCGGCACCCCGGCCTCGCCGGTCACCACGGTCTTGGACGCCGTGTCGACGCAGCGCCGCGAGCTGCAGACCGCACCGACACCGACCCTGTCGGACGACGAACTGCGCACCGCGCTCATCGCCACGTATCGAGTCGTCAACCAGGTCGAGGCCGCCACCTTGCACCTGGTCCGTGCCCTGGACGACCGGCCCCAGGCGATGCCGACCTGCACCGCCGGCAAGGTCGCCGCCACGTTCCTGGTCCACGCCCTACGCCTGGACCCCGGTCAGGCCGCCCACGACGTCGCCGCCGCCCGCGCCCTGGACCCCGACGGCGCCGGAGTGGGCGTGGACACCGGAACGGACCCACTGGACAGCGCCGCCACCTCGGGGCTACCCGAGATCGGGGCCGCACTCGCCGCCGGGGACATCTCCCGCCGCCACGTCGACCACACCATCGGCTGCCTGAACCGGATCGACCAGGACGTGCTGACCCACATCGACCCCGACGGGATCGCCGGGATCGCCGGGATCGCCGGGACGACGAGTTCCTGGCCGAGATGGCCCGCACGCACGCCCCGCACGTGTTCCGGCGCCTGTGCACCCAACTGGAAGAAGCACTCAACCCCGACAAGGGCTTCGACCCCAAGGCCCACGAGAAGCGGTACCTGCACCTGGGCACCGACGCCAACGGCATGCTCGTCGGACGATTCGCGCTCTCCCCCGCCGACGGGCTGACCGTCCGCACCGTGATCCACGCGTTGAGCACACCCACCACGTCGACGCAATGGCCACGGTCTGCGAGCGCGACCACACCGGCATCCACGCCGGGATCTGGACCATCACCATGATCAACGGCGTGCCCTGGGTCATCCCCCCACCCTGGATCGACCCCCACCAACGACCCGTCCGCAACACCCTCCACGACGACGAACACACCGCCCACCACCTCGCCACCCACCTCGGCGACCAACTCACCCTCGACCTCGGGGAGGAACCACCAGGAGCGGGCGGGACTCAGGACGTCGAACGCACCGTGGGCTCGTGGTCGACCGGGAAGTTCACCGAGCGGGCGATGAAGCAGAACTCACCCACCCGATGGTGAGCCGCCCGGGCCGCTTCGATCATCGACGCCTCGGCCACCGTGACCGTCGGACGCAGCACGACCCGCTCGAAATGGCCTGCGCCCGAACCATCTTCGACCATCACCCCGAACGGCGCGTCGACGTAGTCGGTCACCACGACACCGACCGTGGTGACCAAGTGCAGGTACCAGAGCATGTGGCACTGGGCGAGCGAGGCGACGAGCAACTCCTCGGGGTTCCAGCGCGCGGGGTCACCACGAAAAGCCGGGTCGGAGGAGCCGAGGATCACCGGCTTGGCCACCGCCCCCTGATCCGCCGGAGCCGCATGGACCATCGCGCCCGTCGCGCCACCAAACAGCTCGTGATCGCGGCTGTAGGTGCGATAGCTGCTGGTGCCGGTGCCCTGATTGCCGGTCCACCGCAGCGACACCTCGTACCGATGGGTCGTCACCATCCCTCGCTCTCCCTCCTGCCATCAGTGCCATCAGTTTCACCCGTGCCGTCGCTGTCGCAGCCCAGCCGAGCGAGCCCGTCGAGCACCAGATCCAACCCCACCTCGAAGCTGGCGCCGAACGAATACTCCGGGGTCATCACGTGTGTCATCGCGAACCGGGCCATGCTGGTGGAGGCCGAGGCTGGTGGAGACCGAGACCGGGCGAGCTAGCTGACGGCCGTCCGGCCGGTCGACCCCACGGCCACCAGTGCCCGCTCCACCCGGTCACGCTGCCAGGGGGACGGCATCAAGCCCACGTCCTCGGTCAGCACGATGGCTCGCCGAAGGGTGGGCTCGGCGCGAGGGTCGCCCAGGGCGGCCAGGGCACAACCCACCCCGAGATACGCCTCGGTCGCGCCCAGGTTCGCCTCGCCCGGAGCCGGCACCGGCCCGTCCGGCACCGCGCCCTCGGTGGCGGCCCAGGCTGTGGCCGGCTCCGTGGCCGCACCGAGCCCCTGCGTGAAGTACCCCACCGCAGCCCTCGGCAGGTCACAGCCCAGCGCCGCCCACCCCGCGTTGATGACCAGTACCCCCGTGGACGGCGTCCGCAGCACCCGATGGGCCCGCGCGATGGCGTCCTCGAGAACCGTCAGGGCCTGTCGGGCCTCACCGGATTCGATGTGCGCCAGGGCGATCTTGCCCACGACGGCGACGGCATGGGTGGCCGTCGTGTCGGCGCGCACCAGGTGCCAGGCCTCTCGGGCGGCCTGGTTCGCCCGGTCGACCTGCCCGCTCGCAGCACAAGCCGCCGCCAAGGTCGACAAAGCCTCCGGCAGCTGCCCCGGCGCACGACGCCGAGCCAGGTCCACCAGGCTGGACGAGGTGAGGGCGGCCCGGTCGAACTCCCCGGCGACGTACTGCCCCACCGCCTGCGCCGTGAGGGCCTGGGCCAGCCACTCGTCGTCCCCGGCGGCTGCGAGCACGCTGACCGCCTCGGCGAGCACCTCGGCGGCCGGCGCCCCGGGGACCTGCTGCAGCATGGCGCCGTGCAACACGAGCACCCGGGCGCGCGGGACACCACCGGACAGCCCGTCCAACAGCCCCGACTCCAACACCGCGCCGGTCCACCGCGCCCCGGCTGACATCGACTCGGTGAACAGCCACCACCGCCCCAAGGTGATCGTCAGATCGGAGGTCCCGGCGGCGTCCCCGGCAGCCATGGCCTGGCGCAGCGCCTCGAGGTAGTCGTCGTACCCGGCCCGGACGTCGTCCACCAGGTCGTCGTGCAGCGGCGCCGAGCGCCACCGGGCCGCGAACCACTCGCGGTGACGGCGCCGGGTGGCGTCGAGGTCGCCGGCGGCGGCCAGCTCCTCCAGCGTCAGATCGCGCACGGTGCGCAGCAGCCGGGCCCGCAGCACGGTTCCGCGGCGATCGGCGGCGACGTGTCCCTCCCGGATCAGCCGGCGCAGCACGACGTCCGGGTCCGCACCGCCCGGCAACGGCCCGACCACCGCCCGCGCCGCGGCCAGGTCGAACGGTCCGACGAACACCGCGAGCCGGCGCAACACCTGCTGCTGCACCGGGTCCAGCCGATCGATGCTCCACGCCAACGTCTCACGCAACGACCGGTGCCGTGGCGTCCGGTCGCGGTCATCCGCGCGCACGTCGAGTGGCGCCTCGATCATCTCCACCAACTCGGCCAGGGTGTGGGTGGCGGCATGCCCGGCCACGAGTTCGAGGGCCAGCGGCAGCCCGTCCACCCGGCGCACGATCCGAGCGAGCGCCTCGTGATCGGCCGGCGTCGTCGGCAGGCCCGCGGCCTCGTCGGCGAGCCGATCCCGCAACAGCCGGACGGCGGGCGCCTGCTCGATCTCGGCCACCGTCGCCTCCGGCGCGGGGCAGGCGAGCGGCCCCAGGACGACGCGGCGCTCTCCGACGATCTCCAGCGGCACCCGTGAGGTGACCACGAACCGCAGCCCGGGGCAGTCGTCCAGCAGCCGCCGCCCCAGCGCGGCCACCGAACCGACCGACCACTCCGCCTCGTCGATCAGGATCACCAGGTCGGAGGAGGCCAGCATGCTCGCGACCGCTGTCACCGGATCCTGCCCGGCGATCGCCACCCCGAACGCCATCGCCGAGGCCTCGGCGAGATCGGCGGGACTCAATCCGTCCGCCCCGGACACGTCCAGGTAGGCCACCTCGTGTGAGGCGAGCAGCGCCGCGCCCACCTCCGCAAGCAACCGCGACTTGCCCACGCCCCCGGGACCCAGCACGGTCACCATCCGGTGGCCCTGGCGCAACGCCTCGAGTACCGCCTCGACCTCGCCCTGGCGACCGATGGTGGGGTTGCTCGGCACCGGCACGCACCGGGCGAGAACCCGGGCCGGCGACCGCTCCACGATCGCCTCGACCGGGTGGTGGCCATCGGCCGACGGCTGCCGGGGGGACCCGGCCGCCAGGGCAGGATCCTGCGCCAGGACCTGCGCGTGCACCGTCGCCAGCGCCGGGCTCGGATCGATGCCCAGGTCCTCGCGCAGCCGAACCCGTAGCCTGCGGTAGACCTCGAGTGCCTCGGCCTGCCGGCCCAATCGGTACGCGGCGACCATCGCCAGCGCATGCGGCCGCTCGCGCAGCGGGTTCTGCCGACTCGCCTCGGCCGCCAGCTCCCATGCCTCTTCGGCGGCCGCCTCGGCGCCATGATGCGGATCGGCCGGACCGGACGGATCCAGCAGCGCAGCGGCCAGGTCCTCGATCGCCGCCGACCGTAATTCGTCCAGGCGCACCCGTTCGGACAGCACCAGGTCGACACTGACCCCGGCATAGGCCGGCGTACCGCGCCACAGGGCCAACGCCTCGCGATAGAGCGGCACCGCCTCGGCCGCGGGGACGCCGCGGGCGCGTCGCACCCGGTCGGCGAACGCCTCGGCGTCCGTGGTCGCCGCACCGGTGAGCCGGTAGCCGATGTCATGGGTCTCGACCACGTCGACCCCCAGGCTGCGGCGCAACCGGGCGATCACGGTGTGCACCGCGGCCACCGACAACGTGGCGCCCGAGTCCCCCGAACCCCAGACCAGGTCGAGGATGGTCTCGGGGGGCACGCTCTGGCCACGCCGCTGCAGCAGCACCGCCAGGACGTCGCGAGGTCGCTGCCCCCGGGGCGTCACCGGCGCGCCGTCCCGCTGCACCAGCAGTGGCCCCAGCACCCCGATCTGCACCCGTTCATGACAGCACGCCCGGTGGTGTGCGGCCTACCCACACCGCTACCCGAGATCACCCAGGCCACCCGGCGGCACCCCGAGTCCGCCGGCACCGGCCCATGACGAGGCGCGCAACAGCACCTTGCCGGTGAGCCGACGCCCGGCCAGGGCGCGGTGTGCGGCGGCTGCCTCGACCAGCGGGTAGCGCTCGACCACCCGAGCCGACAGCCGACCGCCCCGGACGTCGTCCAGCACCTGGGCCATCACCTGGCCGCGGGCCGAGCCGGCGAGGTAGTCCGAGGCGGCCACCCACCTCACCCCGAGCGACCCTGATCGGCCGCCTCGCCCCGCGGGGGCGGTGAGTCCCGACAGACTCTGCGGTGACAGGGGCCGAGGATGCCCGGTGATCGCGCCGTAGAGCATCAGGGTGCCGCCCGTGGCGAGCATGTCCAGGCTCGCCTCGAAGGTGCGTGCGCCGGTGGCGTCGAACACCATGTCCGCGCCGGTTCCGGTGAGCCGACGCACCTCGGCCGTCAGGTGCGCCAGCTGAGCCGGGCCGGGGACGACGCCACTGATGATCACGTCGTGGGCCCCCAGCGCCCGGGCGACGGCGGCCTTGGCCCGGGTCGAGGTGATGGCGATGACCCGAGCCCCCTCGGCCGCGGCGAGCTGCACCACCGCCCCACCGACCGACCCGGCCGCGCCGTGGACCACGATGGTGCGCGCGATCACCCAGGAGGCCATCCGCACCAGGACATGCGCGGTGGTGCCGGCCATCGCGACGGCCGCTGCGACGTCCAGCGGGATGTCGTCCGGCACCACGCTCACGTACTCGACCGGCACCGCCGTGTACTCGGCGTAGACCCCCGCCAGGTGGCCCAGGTGCACCACCGGACGGCCGCGCAACCCGGGATGGACGCCGGCCCCGACCGCCTCGACCACCCCGCTCGCCTCGGTGCCGGGTACCAGTGGCAACGTCACGGGGAAGGCCTCTCCTGCGCGATGCTGCAGGTCGACGTAGTTGACCCCGATCCAGGCGTTGCGCACCAGCACCTCACCCGGCCCCGGGGGCGGTACCGGCAATCGCACCTCGGTCAAGATGTCCGGCCCGCCGTGGGCGCGGACCTGGATCGCCGTCATGGTGCGCGCCGGGGCGCTCAGCGGGCGCACCGACCCCACCTCACCCTGCTGCAGGCTCTCGGGGGACGCGCACCCCTCGTGGGCGGTCATCGCCGCGACCCGATCGGGTTCCCGTTGGTGAGCACCTCGACCCGGGGCGACCCCGGGCTCGGCCAGGCCGGCAACGCCGGAAGCCGGCGCTGCAGCGGACGTGAGAGTCGACGTGAGAGTCGGCCTGAGAGTCGACGTGGGAGCCATGGCCGGCTCGGCCAGGCCTACCCGGTCGTGCAACCGGCGCACCACCGACGGCGCCCACCAGTTCGCTCGCCCGGCCAGCCGCATCGCGGCCGGCACCAGGACGCCGCGGATCACCGTGGCGTCCAGCAGCACCGCGAACGCGCAGCCCAATCCGAGCATCTGGATGAAGCTGACCGAGCTGGTCGCGAACGCCAGGAAGGTCACCGACATCAGGGCCGCGGCGGCGGTCACGATGCGCCCGGTGTGCGCGGTCCCGGCGATCACGGCCGCCGAGGTGTCCAGGCCGGCGCGGTGGTATTCACTGATCCGGCCGAGCAGGAAGACCTCGTAGTCCATCGAGAGGCCGAACGCCAGGCAGAACATCAGCGGCGGGATCGAGACCGACAGCGGGGTGGCGGTGAAGCCGAACAGGTCGGCGCCGTGGCCCTGTTGGAACATCCACACCATGGCGCCGAGCACCGCTCCGATGCCGAGCATCGTGGTGACCAGGGCCTTCAGCGGCAACACCACCGAGCCGGTGAACAGGAAGATCACCACGAAGCTGCTCAGCATCATCAGCAGCCCCACGAACGGCAACCGGGCGCCGATGGTCGCGTTGACGTCGACCAGCCGGGCGGTGGGGCCGCCGACCAGCCGCTCGCCCGGTGCGGGCAGGGCACGGATCTGGTGCACCACCTGTTGCGCCGTCTGGCTGTAGACCTCGGCGTCCGGCACCACGCGAACCGCCGAGGCGAGGCGCCCCGACGCCGTGGTGGCGCCCAGGTCCGCGCGACCTGGGCCGACCCGGGCGCCGGCCACGAAGGTGCCGGACGGCGCGTCCACCCGACTCACGTGATCCAACCGTGAGAGGCCGGCGGCGTAGGAGGCCGTGGCCTGCGGTGGCGTGGACGGCAAGGCGATCACCACGGCGTCGTTCTCGCGACTGGTGAACTGCCCCCGCAACACGTCACCGACCCGGCGGGCCTGCGAGAGCTCGGCCGGCACCGTCCGGTCGTCCGGCAGGCCGAAGGCCACCGAGCCCATGGGCACGGCGAGCAGGGCCAGCAGGGCCACCGCCGGGACGCCGGTCAGCACCGGACGGCGGGTGACCACCCGGGCCAGCCGCTCCCAGAACACCGAGCGGGCCGTCGTGGGGCGGCCGAACCGGCGCCGCGCGGCCCGGTGACCGAGCAGCCGCAACGCCGACGGCAGCACGGCGACCGCGGCGAGCGCCGTGAGGGTCACCACGGCGATCCCGGCGTAGGCGAACGAGCGCAGGAAGTACATCGGGAACACCAACAGGGCGGCCAGTGCCGCAGTGACCGTGGCCGCCGAGTAGAGCACGGTGCGGCCGGCGGAGTGCAGCGTGGTGCGCAAGGCCGACTCGACGTCGTCCCCGTGGTGCAGTTGCTCGCGGAACCGGTTGACGATGAGCAGGGCGTAGTCGATACCCAGGCCGAGCCCGAGCGCCAGGGTGAGGTTGAGCGAGAAGATGCTGACGTCGGTGACGCCGGTGAGCAGCCGCAACACGGCCAGGGTGCCGACCATCGAGACCACCCCGATCATCAACGGCAGCAGTCCGACCAGCACCGAGCCGAAGGTGAGCACCAGCAGGATCAAGGTCAGCGGTACGGCGATCGCCTCGGCGCGCGCGAAGTCCCTGCGCACCTGGCCGGTGATGTCGGTGATCGACTGGGCGAAGCCGCCGGTGCGGATCTGCACGCCGACGCCGGTGGACCCTTGGGGACCGACCGAGGTGCTGAACGCCGGTTGCAGCTCGGCGATTCGGTCGCCGATGGCGTCCTCGTCACCCTCCAGGTGGGCGACCACGAGGGCCGAGCGCGAATCCCGGCTGCGCAGGGCCTCGGCCGCGGCGGCGGGTGCCTGCCAATAGCTGACGAGCACCCGGACGTCGGGTTCGGCATCGAGGCGGCGGGCGACGTCCAGCCCGGCGCGGACGACCTCGGGGGTGTCGACCCGCTGATCGGCGGGTGCGGTGACGAGCAGCACCAGGTTGGCCGCGGGCTGACCGAGGTCGCGCTCGAGAACCTGCACCGCCCGGGCCGACTCGGCGTCCGGGTCGTCGAAGCCGCCGGCACGCAGCCGGTCGAGAGCGCCGGCCCCGAGAACGCCGGCCAGCACGGTGGCGAGCAGGGTGAACAACAGAACGGTCCGCGCCCGCCGAAGTGCCAGGTGCGTGAGTGCGTCGAACATGGGTGACCTCACGATCGAGTCGGGTGAACCCGATGAGCGTGCGAGAAGGCCCTGCCAGCCACCTGTCACCGATCTGTCACGTGCGCACTCGCCTCACGCTCGCCGGGCCGGCGTTCCGGTCGACTCTCACGTTCCGGGCCGAACCTGCCGAGGGTGCGGGGGTGAGACGGTCTGCGCACGGCGCCCTGGTGGCCATGCTGGTGTCCCCGGCGATCCTGCTCGCGGCGAGCTCGCCCGCGATCGCGAACGACGACACCCGCGAACCGGTCGTGGCCGCATGGACGGCGGCGGCGAGCTCGGGAGCCTCGGGTCCACGGGCTCTCGCCGCGCAGACCACGGCCTTGGACGCCGCTCAGTTCGCCGCGGCCATGACCACCACGCTGACCAGCGCCGCCGACGGCAGTCGCTACCTCGGCCCGACACTGTCGGGTCTGGTGATCGACCCGGTGGACGGCACGGTCATCTGGCGCCACCTCGACGGCCGATCACGTCTGCCGGCCTCGACCCAGAAGCTGCTCACCGCCTTCACCGTGTTGCGCTCGATGAAGCCGGACGCCGTGCTGACCACGCGGGTGTATCAGAGCACCGCCGATCGCGGCCGGATCTACCTGCGCGGCGGTGGTGACCCCTCGCTCGGTGCGGCCCGGATCGGGGCGCTGGCCGAGGCGACAGCCCGTCGGCTGGCGTTGCAGAAGCGCACCTCGGTGGTGCTCTACGTCGACCGGTCGATCTTCCCGGCGCCGACCATGGCACCGGGGTGGAAGGCGAGCTACCGCAGCGACGTCCAGCCCCCGCAGGGCCTGACGCTGGCCGGGTACCGCAAGCCGGACGGCGCGCTGGCCGCCGGGCGAGCGTTCGTCGCCGCGCTGAAGGCCCGCGGGGTGACGGCGAAGCTGTCGACCATCACCACCACACCCGCAACCCGCACCGAACTGGCCACGACGGCGTCGGCACCGATCTCGCGACTGGTGGCGAGCATGCTCAACGCCAGCATCAACGACTACGCCGAGTTCCTGCTGCGCCATGCCGCCCAGGCCGGTGGCAAACCGGCCACCTGGCAGGGGGCGGCCCAGCACGAGGTCGCCGTGTTGCGCGCGGCCCGCATCCCGCTCGGCGGGGTGCGCATCATCGACGGCACCGGGCTGTCGCGGCTGGCGCGCATGACCCCGGCCACCCTGGCCAGCGTCGTCCGTCTGATGTGGAATACCCCGGCCGACAAGGCGATCGTCTTCTCACCCAACGGCATTCCGCGGGCCGGGCAGACCGGAACCCTGGCCACGCGCTACCGCATCACCGCGCATCGCTGCGCGCAGGGGCAGGTGCTGGCCAAGACCGGAACCCTGGACGACGCCGTCGCCCTCGCCGGGGTGGCCCAGGGCGCCGACGGACGCGACCGGGTGTTCGCCTTCGTCGAGAACGGGATCGTGGGCAAGAACACCTCGGTGCGGCTCGCCCTCGACACGCTGGCGACGACGGTGGTGGGCTGCCGGCTGGGCTGAGTTCCCGGCAGCCCGCCTGCCGACCTCAGCTCATCAGGCGCTGGGCGGCGTCCTCGATGTCGTTCTGCTGCACCAGAACCAGATTCGCGGCATCACCCAGCGGCACGTAGGAGTCGTCGCCCGCGATCCGCATCAGGCGGCCGTCGAAACCGGCCTCGAGCATCGCGGTCACCAGGCCCTCGCTGACGCCACCACTGCGCCGGGTCTCGTCGACGATCAGCAGGCGGCCCGTGGCCCGGGCCTCGCGCACCACATCGGCCACCGGCAACGGGGCGAGCCAGCGCAGGTCGACCACTCGGACGCCGATTCCCTTACGCGCCAACACATCTGCGGCCCGAAGTGACATGCGCAGGCCGTTGCCGAAGGTGGCGATCGTCAGGTCGGTTCCAGTGCCCCAGGTGGCAGCGCGCCCGATCGGCACGTGCGTCATCGACCACAACTCAGGCGGGGTGTACGGCGCCAGCCAGCCGCCGTCACCGGGGGTGAGCATGTCACGTTCGTGATACAGCGCAATGGGTTCCAGCACGACACTCACCGTGCCGTCGACCCGTGCGGCGGCCAGGCAGGTGCGCATCACGGCCGGGGCGTCCGAGGGGTGGGCGGGGCAGGCGATCACCAGCCCGGGGATGTCGCGCAGCGCCCCGATGGCGTTGTCGTTGTGGAAGTGGCCCCCGAACCCTTTCTGATAGGCCAGCCCCTGCACCCGGACCACCAGCGGGTTGCGGTAGGCGCCCTGCGAGAAGAACTGCAGACTCGCTGCCTCGCCACGGATCTGGTCCAGCGCATTGTGCAGGTAGGCCAGGTACTGGATCTCGGGCACCGGCAGCAGGCCGCTGACGCCGGCACCCAGGGCCATGCCGAGCACGGTCTGCTCGTCCAGCACGGTGTCGATCACACGCGAGGCACCCAGCCGCCGCTGCAGCCCGCGGGTCACGCCGTACACCCCACCCTTGCGGGCCACGTCCTCACCCAGCACCAGCAGCTCGGCGTGCGCGGCGCCGACGTCCAGCAACGCCCGGTTGATGCTGGCGGCCAGCGTCAGCCCGCCCTCGGTCTCGGGCAGCTTCTCGCCGAACACTCGCGCCCGCTCGGGCGGCTCGGCACTGGCCACCGCCGCGGCGGCCACCTGCTCCGGACGGCGCGGCGACAGCGGCTCGAGCACCTCGGCAGCGGAGGTCAGCCGCGGACGGCGCAGCGCCTCGGCCACCGCTTCGCTCACCTCGTCGCGACGTTCCGCCCAGCGCCGCCGGACGTCCTCGGCCGTCAGCACGCCATGCTCGACCAGGGCGCGCATGGTGGCCGCCACCGGGTCGCGCAACAGGTCACCGGCAATCTCGGAGGGGCTGCGGTAGGCGGACTCGACGTCCGATCCGGCATGCCCGCCGATCCGGACCGTGCGCTGGTGCAGCAACACCGGCACCCGCTGCTCGCGCGCGTGATCGACCGCCTCGCGCGCCGTCCGCAGGCTGATCAGCGGGTCCTCGGCGTCGTCGTGCCGGTAGACCAACCCGGGCGCAGCGGCGAACATCGCCTCGGGCCAGCCGGTCGGCGTCCGGGTCGAGATGCCGATGCCGTTGTCCTCCAGCAGGAGCAGCAACGGAATCGGAATCCCCTGGTGCGCAGCCCATCGGGCCGCATTGATGGCACCGACGGCGGTGGAGTGGTTCGCCGAGGCGTCCCCGAACGAGGCCACCGCCACGGCGTTGTCGGGCCAGTGCAGCCGGCGCCGCAGCCGGGCGGGGAGGGCCGCCTGCCGTCCGATGGCCCAGGCGACCCCCAGCGCCCGCGGCAGGTGACTGGCGATGGTCGAGGTCTGCGGGATCACGGCCAGGTCGGGATGGCCGAACACCTTGTGCCGGCCACCGGCGATGGGTTCGTGGGCGCTGGCGGCCAAGCCCAGCGCGACGTCCATGATGCCGTCGAGGCGGCGCGCCGCCGCCCCGGCGGTCGGCTCGGCGTGCCGCTGCGCGGCTCGGGCCAGGTAGAAGGCCCCGGAGCGGTAGTGCAGCAACGCCGGGTCGTCGCGGCGCATCGCCAGCGCGACGGCGGCGTTCGTCTCGTGACCGGCCGAGCCGATGGTGTAGAAGCCCTCGCCGGCGGCCCGCATCCGGCGCGCCGCGACGTCCAGCCAGCGGCTCGACACCTGGGCGTCGAACAGGTCGAGCAGCCCCTCACGTTCCTCGGCGGCCACGGCCCGCGGGTCGTGGGGGGTTCGCGCGCCGGGAAGCGTCACCGACACCGCCGACGCAGCCGACACCGGGGGCGAAGCCGGTACCGGCGACCCGGCGAGCGGGCCGGCGGGCGCGACGTCCGGGCGGTGGCGCTCCAGCCCGGCGAGGACCGGGGTCAGGTGCGCGATGAGTTCCTCACCCGCACCGGGGACGCGCAGATCGGCAGCCGAGAGCGTCATGTCGTCCGCCGATCCAGCCTCTCGTCGATGATGTGCCCGGCGGCCGCGCCGCGTCGTGGCGTGCGAGGGCGCTGCCGTCGATCGACTGACATGCCTCGAGCCTGACACACAACCTCCTCGGCCAACCCGGATCGACCCGGATCGGCCCGATGCGGCACCCACCGTGCGGATCGCCCGGGTCATCCTTCCAAACGGGAGCGGCGAGCCGTGGGCGCGACGCTCGGTCAGGCGCCCGGACCTGATGACCGATTCCGCCGCCGGCTCGACCTTGTGGGACGCAATGAGAGGGTTTCGTGGGGTTCACCACGGGTGTCGGGAAGCATCGGGCACACCGGCCGGGAACCGCAGCCTCACCCTCGCCATCTCACCTGCCGAGGACAGTCAGAGCGGATCCAGCCAGAGGGAGCGATCGAATGACCGGCGGACGGCGGGCGAGGACGGCTGCAGTGCTCGGGGCCACCCTGGTGGGTCTGGCCGGGGTGAGCGGCTGTGGTGGCGGTGTGACGACCACCCAACCCGGCCGGACGGCGTCCACGGGTGCCCCCGCGGCAGCCACGGCGACCAGCGCGGTCAGCACCCCGGACGGTGAGCCCGGTGTGGTCGACGGCAGCCCGGGCTCCGGCGTCACCCCGGACGACGGCGTCACCCAGGTCGTCACCGGCACCGGCGGCGCCACCGGACGCGGCGCCCCCGTGCCCTGGGACGGCGCCCGAATGCCGAGCCCCGCCTCACTGCCCAAGCGCCCGTCGGGCAAGGCCTCGCTGACCATCCTGCTGGACGACGGTTTCGGGATCCGCACCACCTGGACCCTGACCTGCGATCCGCCCGGAGGCACCCACCCCGACCCGGCCTCGGCCTGCGGGGTGCTCGGCGCCAAGGGGGCCACCGCGTTGCCCGAGCCGAAGGGCCGCGCCTGCACCGAGCAGTACGGCGGGCCTCAGAAGGCCAAGATCACCGGTAGCTGGAAGGGCACGAAGGTCGCCGCCCAGCTGAGCCTCGAGAACGGCTGCGAGATCGACCGCTGGACGGCGCTGCTCGGCCTGCTGCCCCCCGGTGGCCTGCCCGGCTGAGCCGCTCGCCGGCCCGCTCGCCCAGTGATCACTGTCGTGCAGGGCTCTTCCCCCGCTGGAGGGGGGAGAATCCCTGCACATCAGTGATCACCGCGGCGGGAGGGTCTCACCATGATCATTCAACTGGGGGAACGGGTCCCGCAGATCGACCCCACGGCCTGGGTGGCGGCCTCCGCGACCGTGGCGGGTGACGTCGTCCTGGGGGCGGAATCGAGCCTCTGGTACGGCGCCGTGGTGCGGGCGGACACCGAGGCGATCCGGATCGGGGCGGGCAGCAACATCCAGGACGGCAGCGTGCTGCACGCCGATCCGGGCTTCCCGTGCACCCTGGGCGCCGGGGTCGTGGTCGGACATCGTGCGGTGGTGCACGGCTGCACCGTCGAGGACGACGTGCTGATCGGCATCGGCGCCATCGTGATGAACGGCGCCGTGATCGGATCCGGCTCGCTGATCGGCGCCGGTGCCCTGATTCCCGAGGGCGTGCAGATCCCGCCGCGGTCCCTGGTCCTCGGCCAACCCGGCCGGGTCCGCCGCGCCATGTCGGACGAGGACGTCGACCGCATCCGCCGCAACGCCGCCCACTACCGCGCCCTCCGCCTCCTCCACGCCACCACCTGACCCACCCACCCCCCCCCCCCCCCCCCCCCCCCCCCCGCCCCGCCCCGCCGCGCCCAATCCCCGGTGAGCGCAATGTCACGTCACGCTCGTCTGGCGAGTGCAACGTGACATTGCGCTCGTGGGGGACGAGCGTGACGTGAGGGGACGGCGCCGCCACGCTCACGTGGGGTGAGATTCAGCTCTCGGCGGGGGCCAGCCACGCTCGTGTGGACGGCGCCACGGTCAGGGCGGTGCCCAGGACGGCGAGCACGGCGACGGCCAGCAGGGTCGCGGTGCGACCGCTCACATCACGGGCACCGAGCCAGGTGAGGGCGAGCGGGGGCAGCAGGTGAGCCAGCAGCGAGAGCACCGTGGCCGACGTCCGGCGTCGCGCGCGCAGGGCGAGCCATGCCGTCAGATCGATCACGCCCACGACGCCCGCCCCGGCCGCCACCAGCAGCAACACGGCGATCGCCAGGTCGCTCCAGTCACCCGAGGTGCGGTTCAGCCAGGTGATGCCCGCTCCGATCAACGCCAGCCCGGCGAGGATTATGGCGGTGGCCGTCTCGACCAGCAACAGCGCCGACAGCGCGCGCACGGTGGCGGGACGAACCCGGGTCGAGCCGGCCGAGCCCGTCGAGGTGGTCATCTGCCGAGCATGCCAGCACAGTGGTGCCATGAGTGTGTTCGCTGAGCAGCCTCGCCGAATCGAGATCGTCGAGGTGGGTCCGCGCGACGGACTGCAGAACGAGGCGGCCGTCCTCACGACCGAGACCAAGGTGGAGCTGATCCGTCGCGCGCTGGCGGCCGGCGTGCGGCGCATCGAGGCCGTCAGCTTCGTGCACCCTCGGCTGGTGCCGCAGATGGCCGACGCCGAGGCCGTCATGGCAGCGGTGCGTGCCCCCGAGTTCTGGCACGACGTGCCCCACCGGGACGAGGTGGCCCTCATCGGGCTGGTGCTCAACCCGCGCGGGTTCGACCGCGCGCAGGCGGCCGGGGTCGACGAGGTCAACGTGGTGGTCTCGGCCAGCGAGGGCTTCGCGCAGCGCAACCAGAACGCCTCCCGGGCAGACCTGCTGGATGCCGCGGCCGACATCGCGGGCCGGGCGCGGGACGCCGGCCTGGCGGCGTCCGTGGTGATCACCACCTGCTTCGGGTGCCCGTTCGACGGCAAGGTGGCGCCGGGCGAGGTGCTGGACGTCGTCCGCTCGCTCGTGGCGTCCGGCTACCGCGAGATCGCGATCGCCGACACGATCGGGGTCGGGGTGCCGGCGCAGGTACGCGAGCTGGTCGAGGGGATCCGGTCGATCGATGCCGGCGTCGGGCTGCGGGCGCACTTCCACAACACCCGCAACACCGGCTATGCCAACGCCCTCGCCGCCGTGGAGGCGGGGGTCGAGGTGCTCGACGCGTCGATCGGCGGCATCGGCGGTTGCCCGTTCGCGCCCGATGCCACCGGCAACATCGCCACCGAGGACCTGCAGTACCTGTTGCAGCGCAGCGGGTTCGAGACCGGGCTCGAGCTGAGCGCCCTGGCCGATGCCGGCACCTGGATCGGCGAGCGGTTGGGTCGTCCGACTCCGGCACTGCTCGGGCGGGCGGGTGACTTCCCGCGCTGAGCCCTCAGCCGCCCGACTCGGCAGCCGGGGTGCGACCGCGCAGCGGCCGATCGCGTGGCACCAGTCCGAGGGATTCGATGAGCTCGCCCACTCGCACGTGCTGCATCCGTCCATCGGTGGTGACCAGGTCGCCCAACCGGGCGGCCGGAACCAGGATCTGCCCCGGGAACAGGTCGTCGAACACCGCCGCCAGACGAGTGAGTGGCATCTGCGAGGCCGTGAAATCGACGAAAAGCTCGGGGTCGGGGGCCTGTCGCAGCGCGAGTTTCGCCAGCGGCGGCAGGGTGATGTTCTCGCACCAGCACTCGCATCCGGCGAGATCGGAGATGCAGGCGCAGCCGAATTCGCACGAGATCCCGCAACCGTCCAGTTCACATTCGGGCATGCCCCACCCCCGCAGGAATTCGGATCCGACCGGCGACCCCCGCCGTCCTGATGACGCTACCCGCGACCTGCTCCGGCGCAATCGGACTCGGCCCACCCGAGAGTCGCGTTTCGCTGGCTGCGCGCCTCGACCCGCACGCGGCGTGAGAGGCTCACGCCATGCCCGAAGGTCACACCTTGCACGCGCTGGCTCGCGACCTGGACACCGCCTTCGCCGGCAGCGCACCGCAGGTGACCAGCCCCCAGGGCCGCTTCGCCGAGGGCGCCGCGCTGCTGGACGGGCATGCGGTCATGCGCGCCGAGGCGCACGGCAAGCACCTGCTGATCGCGTTCGACCACGACCTGTACCTCAACGTGCACCTCGGCCTGATCGGCAAGTTCTCGGTGACCCGGTTCGCCCGTCCGTTGCCCCGGCCGGCCTGGGACGACATTCCGCGCACCGGCCAGATCCGGCTGCGGCTGGTCAACGAGTGTCATGTGGCCGACCTGCGGGGGCCGACATTGTGCGCGGTGATCACGTCCGAGGAGGCCGCGGCGGTGCGCGGGCGGCTCGGGCCGGACCCGTTGCAGCCGGACGCCGACCCCGAGCTCGCCTGGACCCGGATCCAGCGCAGCCGACGCAGCATCGCCGAACTGCTGATGGACCAGTCGATCATCGCCGGCGTCGGCAACGTCTATCGCTGCGAGGTGTTGTTCCGGTTGCGGCTGAGCCCGTTCACCCCCGGGGCCGAGCTCCGGCGGCGCAGCTGGCAGGCGATCTGGGCGGATCTGGTCGACCTGATGCCGCTGGGGGTCGCCTCGGGCCGCATCATCACCGTGCCGGACGACGTCGCGGCCGCCCGAGCCGAGCTCGCCGCCACCGGACGCATCGGCCCCGGCGACCGCGCGTCGTCCGTCTACAAGCGGCAGTCGAGGCCTGCCCGGTGTGCGGCTCCACCCTTCGCACCCAGCTGGTCGCGGGCCGCAACCTGTTCTGGTGCGGCCGCTGCCAACGCCGCCACTGAACCCGCTCATGCTCCGCAGGTGACGGCTCGATGCCGATGAAAACGTTGCCAATGCGTCAGCTGCGGAGCATGAGCGGTCACCTGCGGAGCATCAGCGGGTTTCGCACTAGGGTCGGCGGATGGCCCTTCCTGAGCTGATCCAGCGGTCGGTGTTGTTCGGCAACCCGGACCATCTCGCACCCACGGTGTCCCCCGACGGCAGCCAGCTCGGCTGGGTCGCCCCCGAGGACGGCGTGCTCAACGTCTGGGTGGCCCCGCGCGACAACCCCGGGCAGGCCCGGGCCATCACCCACGACCGCGACCGCGGCGTGCGCGAATTCCTGTTCTGCCACGACGACCGGCACCTGATCTACGCCCAGGATCGCGATGGCGACGAGAACTGGCGGCTCTACCTGCTCGATCTGACCACGGACGCCGAGGCCCGGCTGATCACCCCGGGCGACGGCATCCAGGCGCGCATCCTCGGGCACAACCGCTGGAACCCCACGGCCGTGCTGATCGCGCTCAACAACCGGATGCCGCAGCTGCACGACGTCCACCGGCTCGACCTGACCTCGGGCGAGCTGACGCTGGTCGCCGAGAACCCCGGGTTCATCGAGTGGCTGGTCGACACCGACCTGGCACTGCGCGGCGGCACCACGATGGCGCCGGACGGCTCGGCCACCGTGCACCTCGGCTCACCGGACGCCCCGGCCGGCGACTACCAGCCCTACCTCGAGATCCCGCCGGACGACGCGGGCAACACCGGCGTGCTCGGCTTCACCCGCAGCGGGGCGCTGTTGGTGCTGTCGAGTGTCGGCGTCAACGCGACCCGGCTGGAGCGCCACGACCTGGCCACCGGGGCGCGCGCCGTCCTGGCTTCCGACGAGGCCTACGACATCGGCGGGGTCTGGCAGGACCCGGCAACGCTCGAGGTACAGGCGGTCGAGGTGCTCCGGGCGCGCCAGGACGTGCAGTTGCTGGACGACGCGCTGGCCGTTCATCTCGACCGGTTACGAGCCCTCGGCGAAGGCGACCTCCACATCGGACGGCGCGAGCGCAGCGGTCGCTGGTGGATGGTCAGCATCGCCCCCAGCGACGGACCGATCGCCTACCACCTCTACGACGCCGAGTCGGGGCAGAGCCAGTTCCTGTTCCCGCACCGAAAGCAGTTGGCGGCGTTGGCTTCTGGGACGCTGGCGCCGATGGAGCCGTTCTCGTTCACCGCCCGTGACGGGCTCGAGGTGCACGGGTACCTCACGTTCCCGCCGGGGGTCGAGCGCAGCGGGCTGCCCGCCGTCCTCAATGTGCACGGCGGGCCGTGGGCACGTGACCTGTGGGGATTCCACACCGAGGCGCAGTGGCTGGCCAACCGCGGGTACGTCTGTGTGCAGGTGAACTTCCGCTCCTCGACCGGGTACGGCAAGGCATTCCTCAACGCCGGTGACAAGCAGTGGGGTCTGGCGATGCAGGACGACCTCACCGATGCGGTCGAGCACGTGATCGCGCAGGGCTGGGTCGATCGCGAGCGGGTCGGCATCTACGGCGGTTCGTACGGTGGCTATGCCGTGCTGGCCGGCGCCGTGTTCACCCCGGACCTGTACCGCTGCGGCATCGACATCGTCGGCCCCTCGAACCTGCTGACCCTGCTCGCCTCGGTGCCGGAGTACTGGAAGCCGCTGATCGCGATGATGCACCAGCGCGTCGGCAACCCGGAGACCGAACCCGAACTGCTGCAGGCGGCCTCACCCCTGAGTCACGTCGACAAGATCCGGATTCCGCTGTTGGTGGTGCAGGGCGCCAACGACCCCCGGGTCAAGCAGGCCGAGGCCGAGCAGATCGTCGCGGCGCTGACCGAGAAGGGCCTGCCGCACGAGTACCTGCTGTTCGAGGACGAGGGTCACGGTCTGGTCAAGCCCGAGAACCGCGAACGGATGTACGCCGCGGCCGAGGCCTTCCTGGCCGAACACCTGGGTGGCCGGGTGCAATGACGCGTGCAGTCATCGGGCCGTTGACCGGCATCACGGAGCCTGCACCGGATCGATGACGACCGCGCAGGGGTGCCATCGCGAGACCTCGGCGGCCACCGCCCGCAGGTGCGCCAGCTCGTCGTCCGAGGTGTGCACGGCGGCGATCCATCGATCCCGGTCGGCACGGGCCAACCGGCCGAGCAGGGCACGCACCTGGCGCCCGACCGGACTCTCGTCGACGTCGATGACCCAGGTCTGGTCGCGGTAGAGATAGCCGACCGGGCCGTCCGGGCCGTCGAAGCGCAGCTGGGGCAGCGGACGGGGGCTGCGCTGCTGAGATCGGTACACGTCGACCTGCAGCGGGGTGAGCAGGCTGATCGGATCGACCTGCTGCCGCTGGTAGGGCACGCGTCCCAGCAGCAGCAAGGCGGCGTAGTCGCGACAGGCGGGTCGGTCCTCCGGCCAGGGTTCGACCCGTTCGCGCAGCAGGGTGTCGACCCGGTGCTCGACCGCCGCACGCTCGACCGGGTGCAGCTGGTCGAGCGCTGCCCGAGCCCGCGCGGCCGCCTCGTCCACCCGCATCGCCACGCGCACCGTGACCGGTCCGTACGGCCAGCCACCCCCGCCGCGGCGACGATCCTGCAATGCCACCAGGGCCACCGCTCGCACCTCGACCACCCGGCGATGGCCGGCGTGCTCGCGCACGACGGGGGCGTCGTCGTCCAGCAGGGGCAGCAGGTACTCGTCGGCGCCGAGGTGCTCGGTCCACTCGGAGATGCCCCGGACCCGTTGCTCCGCCGAGGCCGCCGTGAGCAGCCCGGCGAAGAAGACGCTCAGATCCATCGGGGAACCTGTTGTGCGGTGGCCATGGCGCGAGAATGGCAGCGGACGATCAGCACGACATCAGTACCAGCCCAACCCGCCCCGGGGAACAGAACCGGGCGGCTCGCGATCACCGGCGGTAGGCCGCCAGAATGGCGTCGCGGTCTGCCGGGGACAGGTACCTGACCGCCTCGCGGACGGTCACTCCGCTCGCCCGGTGCGCCCGAGGGAGCAGCCAGTCGTGCACGACGTCCGGGCGTTGCCGAGACGTGGCGCGCAGCACCCAGCCGATGGCCTTGCGGATGAAGAACTCTCGCTCGTCGAGCATCGCGTCGGCGTACCGCAGGAAACGCGCCAGGTCACCGCGGCCGGCACCCAGCGGACGCAGGTGAGCCAGTAGTGCGCTGCGCCGGATCCAGAAATCGCCGTCGGCGGCCCACCGGTCGAGCACCTCGTCGGCCCAGGGCTGATCGTCCAGCAGCGCACTGCCGACGTCGGCGGCCAACAGGTCGAGCAGTGCCCAGGTGCGCGAGTCGCGCAGGAGTCGTTCCAGCAGAAAGAGATCCGAAGGACCCAGGAGCTTCAAACGGCTCGACAACAGGACGGTCGCCAGAAACCGCCGCTCGTGCACCGGCGCAGCGGCCGGCTCGTCCCACAGCAGGGTGACGACGTCCACCAGCTCGTCGTGACCGAGGTCCGGATGGGCTCTCAGGAACGCGCGGGCCGTCGTCCGCAGCGCCGGTACCCGCACGCCGTAGTGCACCAGCGTGCTCTTGAGGTACCGTCGCTCGGCCTCGGCCCGCTCGGGCCGACCGGCGTCACGGATCTCGGCGTCGATCGCCGCAACCTGCTGGGCGACGTCCATCGGATCACGCTAGCCGACCGGCTCGATCGTCTGGGTCGGACGTCTGGGTCGGACGTCAGGGTCGAACCTCAGCGGCTGAACCTCACGCGCCGAACGAGGGGTTGAGCTGGCTCAGCCGCAGGTTGTTGCCCGACGGGTCACGGAACCCGCAGTCGATGCCGTAGGGCTGCTGCTGCGGCGGCTCGGTGAAGGGGACGCCGCGCGCGGACATCTCCTCGTAGGACTTCTGGCAGTCGTCGGTGGTCAGGAAGACCGTGCCGGCCATGCCCTTGCCCATCAGATCGCGGATCGCGGCACCGGTGGCCTCGTCGGCCATCGGCGGGCCGGGGATCGCCATGAGCACGATGGCGATGTCGCTCTGCCCGGGAGGGCTGACGGTGAGCCAGCGGAAGTTGCCCATCTCGGGCACCGTCACGTCGGTCTGGACCTCCATGCCGACCTTCTCGGTGTAGAAGGCCAGGGCCTCGTCCTGGTCGTGAACCCACAGTTGGGCCGTGGCAATGCGGATCATCGAAACTCCTCGATTGGGGGTGGACCGTTCCAGAGCTCAGTTCTACGGGTCAGCCGGACGCCGCGTCTTCTCGAAACGTGCGCACCTCGCGCGAGGTCCGGATCACCGGCCGGCCGTAGACCCGCAGCACGCAGGCCGGCACCCGCGCCAGGCTGGTGGCGGGCGGGTAGGCAGCGCGGTAGGCCGTCGGAGTGCTGCCGAACATCCGGCTGAAGCTGGAGGTGAACGAGCCCACGCTGGTCAGCCCCACCGTGACGCAGATCCGCGCGACCGGCCAGTCCGTGGTGCGCAGCAGGGTGGCGGCCCGCTCGAGCCGACGACTCAGCAGGTACTGGTGCGGGCTCTCGCCGAAGGCGCGCTTGAACTGCCGGCTGAAGTGCGCCGCCGACAGCATCGCCGCGGCAGCCATGTCGGCCACCGTGATCTCGTCGGCGTAGCGCGCGTCGGCCAGGTCCTTGGCGCGCACCAGGTGCCGGCTGGGCGGCAGGGACGACGACGCGCTCACCCGATCGAGTCTGCCAGCCGATACGCCTCCTCGCGCATGCGCGAAGTACCGAGAGGTGGACGACCCCATGGATCAGGTTCCGGTGGCAATCACTGCCTGGCTGGTCGAGCCGGAACAGATAGCAGCGCCAGGAGTCACGTAGCTGGACCTCTCATAGACCGCACGATAGGCGCCACGGCCGGCGCGCAGTCGCACCAGGAGCGACCAGCGCCCACTACGACGGACGGCAACGGAGGAGACCGTCTGCCACGGGTCGCGACCCGCTCGATATTGAATCAGGAGTCCCGCCCACGCCGGGCACAGCTCCACGCCGATCGCCGATCCGGCCAACGGCAACAGTCGTCCGGTGCGACCCTGCCGCACGGTGCTACCCGCCGAGATCAGAGGCTGGCGTGTGGGCGCAGCCACCTCCACCCGGTCGAGAGTGGCGCGGGCCGGGGTCCCGTTGACGCCGCCAGGTATCGGGTCCGACCAGAGGGTCACCACGCTGGAGGCGGCGGTCCGCCTGATCGAGAACCGACCCGCGCCATCCGTGGGCACCAACGGCTCGTCATCGGGTCCTTCGTATTCCTGACGACCGCACCGTGCCTGCGGACACAGACTCACCTTTGCCGGCACGCCGGCACGCGAGTCCGAGTCGATCACACGCCCCGACAGGACGTAGGCGGAATTGCCCGAGACCGCGCGCGGCGCCACCGTCGTGACGAGACGAGGCTGGTGCATGCCCACCACCGTGTACGACGCGGGTACCTGCTGTTGGCTGACGATGAGTGGACGAGCCATGGAGTCACACGCGGCGATCATCGTGACCTGATGGGTGCCTGAGCTCGTCGAGCCCACCCGGTAGGGCAGCGCCCACTCGCTGTCGGATCCGTCGGTGCGGACATGGCTGGCGTAGTCGAAGGGCGACACGCTCCCGCCCCAACAATCGCCGACGCCTACCACGGTGGGGACAACCGAGCTCCGCAGCCGAATGGTCACGGTGACCACCGCCGCTTCAAACCCTGACAGCGTCACCATGGCGGGGCTGACCGAGAGCTCCAGCACCTCGACGGTGTCCGCCGCCTTGGCCGGCGCCGCACCACCCCCGAGACCCCAGGTGATCGCCAGAGCTGCCGCCGCAACCGCGGACTTCCATCGTGGTGTCGAAACCCCCATGATCGACACGCTAGACACTGATTGATCATGAAGTGATCGCCTGTCCGGACTCGCCGAGATCGCCGCGAGTGTGCCGCCTCGACCCGATGTGGCACAGGCTTCGTCGCGTTCACCACCGATGTCGGTGGTCAACTCGACGAACCCCTGGCGAGGGGACGCGAGTCAGGCGTGGCCGGTGGCGCGCAGGGCGAGCCACACATGGGCAGCCGTGTCGGGGTCGTCCAGGTCCGCGGCGGCTACCCGTGACGCCGTGGCGATGCGCTGACGCAGCGTATTGCGATGCACCCCAAGGGTTTTCGCCGCCTGCTCCCAGTTTCCGCGATGCCCCAGGTACGCAGCAACAGCCGGCACCAGCGGCGCGCGCCGGTATGCCACCAGTCGGGCCAGCTGGTCGCGCGCCACCACCTCGACGTCTGCCGATGCCGCTCCGGCGGTCGTCACCGCGATCTCACCGGGCGCAGCACCGGCGAGGGCGGTGCGCAGCGGGTCGATCGGTACCGATCCGAGCGGCGCGACGGGCGAGCCCACCGCTCTCAGGCCGGGGGCCGCGCCGTCCCGCAGCCGACGCAGCGCCCGTTCGGCCGGCTCGGTCACGCCGTCCGGCACCAGCAGCACCAGCATGTCGCGGTCGGCCCAGGCCCAGAGCCGGCGCAGGACGCCGCCGCGCTCCTCCTCGAGCCGGTCGAGCACCTCGTCACTGGTCAACGGGTCGGCGCCGGCCACCAGCGTCAGCCGCACCTGATGGGGCAGCGCGTCCTCGCCGAGCTGGGCGGCCAGCTCCCGCGCCGCCTCGACCCGTCCGGCGAGCACCAGCCGGACGACGCACGCCCGCTCGGCTCGTCGGGCCGCAGTGCGCGCCAGGCCGTAGTCGAGGACCGCCGACAGCAAGGTGCACGCGGTCAGCACCACGCCGCGATCCGGGCTGCGGATCGGCCGCTCGCACCCGATCGCGACGAACCCGACCAACGCCGACGGCCCACCACCCCCGGCCGGGGCGACGGTGCGGGTCAGCGGGTGCACGATCACGTCGTCCCCGTCGAGGGAGAACGTCGCCGACGCGTGCGGGCCGGCGGCGCGCAACCGCTCGACGTCCCCCCGCAGCCGCACCGCCACGGCGTGCCGGCGTCGGGGCCAGACCTCGATCAGCTCGCCGTCCGGGCCGAGTCGCGCCGCCCAGCCCTGCACCGAATTCGCCAGCACCCGCACCACCGCCGACACCGGGTTGCGGGTTGTGGCCGCCCGGGCCAGGTCGCGGTGCGCGCCCAGGGCAGCGCTCAGTTCGGCGTGTCCGGCGGCGGTCAGCAGCGACCAATACGCCCTGGTCACGGCCAGGAACGGCGTCGGGATCGGCACTACGAGCAGCGGCAGACCCGCTGCGGCGCAGGCCGCGGCCAGCGCCGGTGGCACCTGGTCGTGCACCGGCCCGAGCCCGATCGCCAACCCGGCCAGTCCCCGTTCGGCCAATCGGGTGGCGTAGGCGCGAGCCTGCGTCACCTGCCCGGTCAGCCCCAGCCCCGTGGTCAACAGCAGCTCGCCACCGTCCAGGTACGGGGTGGGGTCGAGCAGCTCGCTGACGTGCACCGCGCTGACCTCGGCGTCAAGCCTGGTCGAGGCAGGATCGCCCACCGGGATCAGGTCACCGGGCAGGGCGCGAACGAGTCGGCGCAAGCTGGGCATGATGTGTGCAGAGTATCCATTGACTGAGTGATCACGGCCAGAACATCCACAGACAACCCGGACGCCGACCGCCTACCGTGGCAGCGTGAGCGCCGCTCCCCTCGATCCTGCCTCCCCCGACGCCGGCCACCCCCTGGACGGCGTGCTGGTCGCCGACTTCAGCCGGGTGCTGGCCGGGCCACTGGCCACCATGACCCTGGCCGACCTCGGCGCCCGAGTGATCAAGGTGGAGCGCCCCGGGGTGGGCGACGAGACCCGGGCCTGGGGCCCGCCGTACTCGACCCACCCACCCCAGGCCAGCACCTACTTCGAGTCGATCAACCGCACCAAGGAGTCGGTGACCCTCGATCTGGGTGACACCTCCGACGGCGGCGATCGCGCCCTGGCGTTCGAGCTGGCCCGGCGCGCCGACGTGGTGATCTCGAACTTCAAGCCCGGCACCATGCAGCGGCTCGGCCTCGGCTACGACCAGGTTCGCGCGGTCAACCCGGGCGTGATCTATTGCGAGATCAGCGGTTTCGGCTCCGGCGCGGGGGCCGACCTGCTGGGCTACGACTTCGTGGTGCAGGCGGTCGGCGGTTTGATGAGCATCACCGGCGCCCCGGGTGAGCCCACCAAGGCCGGGGTGGCGCTGGTCGACGTGCTCACCGGCAAGGACGCCACCATCGGCATCCTGGCCGCGCTGACCGCCCGTGCCCGCACCGGACGCGGTGAGCGCATCGAGGTCGCCCTGCTCACCTCGTCCCTGGCGGCGATGGTCAACCAGGCTCAGGGCGCCCTCGAGACCGGGCGCGCGCCCTCCGGCATGGGCAACCGGCACCCGAGCATCGCGCCGTACGAGACGTTGCACTGCAAGGACGCGCTGATCGCCATAGCCTGCGGCAACGACGGCCAATTCGCCCGGCTGGCAGAGGTTCTCGGCGAACCGACGCTGGCTACCGAGCCCGACTTCGCCACCAATGCCGCCCGGGTGGCTCACCGTGACGCGCTGAGCGAGCGACTCGAGGCGTTGCTGTCCACCGACACCGCCGATGCCTGGGTGCTGGCGTGCACGGCAGCCGGCGTCCCGGCGGGACGTGTCGGCACCATCCTGGACGGCGTCGCGCTGGCCGAGCGGCTCGGCCTCGACCCGGTCGTCGACGTCGCCCCTGATGACTCCCCGCGCACTCCTCAGGTGCGGCACCCGGTGCGCTGGACCAGTTATCGCACCGCCGTACCCACCCCGCCACCGGCCCTGGGCGAGCACGATGCCGCCGTCCGCGCCTGGCTGCGCACGCCATCCGACGACGCAGATTCCACCACCGAGACGAGAGCGAACCGATGAAGACCTCCGCCCCCCGCAGCATCAATCCGCACGACCTGGCCGACATCGACGCCATGCTCACCGCCGACGAGAAGGCAGTGCGCGACGCCGTCCGGCAGGTCTGCGACGACGCAGTCGAGCCGCACATCGCCGAGTGGTACGAGCGCGGCGAACTGCCCACCGCGCGCGAGTTGGCGAAGGAGTTCGGCAAGGTCGGCCTGCTGGGCATGCACCTGGAGGGGTACGGCTGCGCGGGCATGAGCGCGGTCGACTACGGCCTGGCCTGCCTCGAACTCGAGGCCACCGACTCGGGCATTCGCAGCCTGGTGTCGGTGCAGGGGTCGCTGGCGATGTTCGCGATCTGGCGCTGGGGCAGCGAGGAGCAGAAGCAGGAGTGGCTGCCCCGCATGGCCTCCGGTGAGGCGATCGGCTGCTTCGGCCTGACCGAGCCCGACGCCGGATCCGACCCGGCGTCGATGCGGACCAGTGCCCGCCGCGACGGCGACGACTGGGTGCTGGACGGCGCCAAGATGTGGATCACCAACGGCTCGATCGCCGACGTGGCCGTGGTGTGGGCCAACGCCGGTGAGCAGAACGGCGGCATCCGGGGCTTCGTCGTCCCGACCGCGACGCCCGGGTTCTCGGCGCCGAAGATCAAGCACAAGATGTCGTTGCGCGCCTCGGTGACCAGCGAGCTGGTGCTCGAGGGAGTGCGGCTGCCGGGGACGGCGGTGCTGCCCGAGGTACGCGGACTGAAGGGTCCGCTGTCGTGCCTGAACGAGGCCCGGTTCGGCATCGTCTGGGGAGCCCTGGGTGCCGGACGGTCGGCCCTCGAGGCAGCGCGGCGATACTCGATGGAGCGCGAGCAGTTCGGCAAGCCGATCGCGAGCTTCCAGCTGACCCAGGCCAAGCTGGCGAACATGGCCGTGGAGCTGATCAACGGTCAGCTGCTGGCGCTGCACCTGGGCCGACGCAAGGACGAGGTCGGCCTGCGCCCCGACCAGGTCAGCCTGGGCAAGTACAACAACGTCACCAAGTCACTCGAGATCTGCCGGACGGCGCGAACCATCCTGGGCGCCAACGGCATCAGCGGGGAGTTCCCGGTGATGCGCCACGCCAACAACCTGGAGTCGGTGCTGACCTACGAGGGCACCGTCGAGATGCACACCCTGATGATCGGCCAAGCCCTCACCGGCATCTCCGCCTACCGCTGACCGACACGACACCCCGAGAACCGGCTCATGCTCCGCAGGTGACGCGTCTAGACGCCAAATGAGGTCTGAAATGCGTCCGCCGCGGAGCATGGACGGTCACCTGCGGAGCATGAGCAGGTTTGGAGCATGCGCAGGTTGCTGCATGAGCAGGGCTGGCTCGAGCGGGTTGGGGCACGCGGGGTCCGGCTCAACGGGTCAGCGCGACCGAGGCGACCTCGCCGAACCGCGACACCGCGCCGTCCCCCACCGGGACGGCGACCGCCGCCGTCAGGCCACCCGTGATCACCACCGATCCAGCGGGAGCCTGCAGCCCCCGGTCGGCGAGATGATCCCGAAGCCAGGCCAGCGCCGTCCACGGTGATCCCATCGCCGCCGCGGTCGTCGCCTCCGAGACCACCTCACCCACGGTCAGCTGCACTGCGAGGTCGTCCACGGCGTCCAGCGGGATCACCTCGCCCAGCACCACGTACGCGGCCGAGGACCCGTCGGCGGTGTTGTCGGCCAACGTGAAGCGGTAGTCCCGCCAGGTGCTGTCGACCACTTCCAGCGCCGCCCGCGCCTCGACCACCACCGATCGCACATCCTCGACGGACGCCTCACCGACCAGGTCGGAACCGAGCACGAGGGCCACCTCAGGCTCGACCCGAGGGTGACGCACGTCGTCCGGCAACTGCGCCGGCACACCCTCGGACGAACGCAGGATCATCGCGTCCGTGAGCGGCCCGCTGTTCGGTTCCGCGATGCCCATCTGGGTGCGCATCGCCGCCGAGGTGTACCCGAGCTTCCACCCGGCAGCCCGCTCGCCCCGGGCCAGCCGACGCCGGTGCAACTCCTCCTGCACCGTGTACGCCGCGGCGAGATCGAGCCCACCCGCACTCAGGCTGGGCGGATCGAGCAGCACCCCGTCACGCCGCGCGGTCCAGATCCGCTCGGCCCACACCTGCACCGTCATCGCACGCCCGCCGCGCCAGTCATCGCGCCAGTCTGCCGCCCACCGGCCCGAGACGGCGACCCGCCGGCCGGATAGGATCCGTTCGTGTCCGAACCAACGCGCGAACTCCCCGTGGAGCATCCCTACTACCAGCCCGAGCCCGGTACGGCCTGGGCTCAGGTGGATGCCTGGAGCGGGGTGATGCCGCCCGGACGACCCTTGATCACGCTGGCCAACTGGCAGGAGGCGCCCAACCAGGAGTGGGCCTTCCAGCACATGCGCGAGCTGATGCCCAGCCACGTCATCGACGGCACCGACACACCCCGCCCGCTGGCCGTGCAGCCGCAGAGCCTGGGTGCCATCGCGGTCGAGACGCCGTCCGGCCCGACCACGGTGGACGACGTCGTCGAGACCACCGACACCGACGGCTTCCTGGTGATCCATCGCGGCGAGGTCCTCGACGAGCGCTATCGCGAGCCGATGACCGCCCGCCGCCGCCACCTGGTGATGTCGGTGACCAAGTCGGTGGTGTCGTGTGTGGCCGCCTCGCTGGCCGCTGACGGCCTGCTCGACCCCGAGGTCCCGGCCGAGACCTATGTGCCCGAGCTGAGTGGGTGCGGCTACGCCGGTGCGAGCGTGCGCACCCTGCTCGACATGCGCTCGGGCATCCGATTCCACGAGACCTACCTCGACCCGAACTCCGAGGTGCGGGTGATGGAGCGCTCGATGGGGTGGGCGCCGCGCAACCACGGCGACCCGCTGGGCATGTACCCCTACATCCTGACCGTGGCGGGCGAGCAGGAGCACGACGGGGTCTTCGTCTACCGCTCGATCGACACCGACGTGCTGGGGTGGGTCTGCGAACGTGCCGCCGGGTTGCGCATGGCCGACCTGATCAGCACGCGGGTGTGGCAACCGATCGGCGCCTATCACGACGCCGAGATCTCGGTCGACCCGCTGGGGTCGGCGATCCACGACGGTGGCCTCTCGGCCACTGTGCGCGACCTCGGCCGGTTCGGGCTGATGCTGCTGGACGGCGGCGCCGTCGGCTCGCGTCAGGTGATCCCGTCCTCCTGGCTCGAGACGGCGCTCGCGCCGCCCGCCGACGTCCGGGATGCCTTCGCGCGCAGCGAGAACGAGCCCTACCTGCCCGGTGGCTGGTACCGGAACCAGTTCTGGTTCATCCCCGGGGACGCCGGGCCGATCCTGCTCTGCCTGGGCATCCACGGACAGATGGTCTACGTCGAGCCGTCGACCCAGACCGTGGGGGTCAAACTGTCGTCCTGGCCGCTGCCGCAGGACTCCGCTCGACTGCAGTCGAGCATCGCCGCCTTCCGCGCGATCGCCCGCACCCTCGCGTCGTCCTGAACGCGTTCGGCGCCGGCGCACCGGGTCATTTCAGGTAGGCGAGGTGACTGATCGGTCGTGCCTGGCGGCGGATCGGCGAGGTCTCGTACTCCGCGTGGATGCCGTCGATGAAGTTGCGGCACTTGTCGGTGAGTTCGTTGTCCTCGGTCTGCATCCGCGCCTTGGACACCAGGATCCCGAGGTCGGCGCCCTTGAACAGGTACGACCCGGAGCCGTACACCCGCAGGAAGAACGCCTCGTCCGCATCGGCCAGGTAGTGCCAGTCCAGGGTGTTGCGCAGGTACTGCAGCGAACCATCACTGCGCATTCGGTAGATGCCGGTCTCCGGCGCCCGGTCGATCCGGCGGACCTCGGGGTCGGAGGTCTTCATGATCAGTTGACTCCAGACGTCCACCGCCGCCAGCTCGAGCCACCGCTCGTTGATCTCGTCGATGTCCACGTCGTAGTCGACATCGAGGAATTCCAGCAGGTGGAACAGGAACAGCGGGACGTCGGCATAGGCGCCGGCCGTCACGTTCGTCATCGAGCTGGCCCCGGAGATCCGCGGGTTCAGCTCGCCGAGATACACCTCGTCGGTCTCGAGATCGACCAGGACGTCGACCTCGAAGAAGCCGCGATAGCCCTCCTTGCGCAACCGGTCACCCAGGCGGCGAACATGCCGGACGGCGCGCGCTCGCTGCTCGGGGTTCAGGGCCTCGGGGTACAGGTCGTTGCCACACCATCCGCCGCGGTACGGCGTCAGCTCGCCGAAGCCGGTCAGGTCGGTCATGAACGGCCCGACGATGGTGCCGTGCCGGGTGTTGACCGCCTCGACGGCGATCGCCCGGTTGGTGATCCGCTTCATGAGCTTGATCTGTTCGCCGACCACCTCGGTGGCGCAGCGGTTCCAGTCGGCACGTGAGGCCACGAAGAACGTGGTCTTGCCCGAGTCGCCATAGGCGGTCTGCAACACCAGGTCTCGCCCCAGCCCGGCCTTCTGCGACTGGGCGATCAGGTCCTCCCAGGACTCCACCGTGGTCAGCACGTTGGGCACGCTGGGCGCCCCGGCCTCCTCACCGAGCCGGGTTGTGGTGATCTTCGAGTCCAGGTGGGTGCGCAGCGCGTGGGACGGCAGGATCAGGTCGTAACCCGCTTCGGCACAGATCATCTCGGTCTGCTCGTCGAAGAACACCATGGCGATCTTCGGGCGGTCACCCGGGCGATGCACCTGCGCCGCAATGTGTTCGCGGACAGCGGGGTGGGTGAGCAGGTAGTTGTTGATGTCCTCGCCGCTGGTGAACTCCTCGTGCGCGATCTCCGCAGGGGCGAACACGCGGGGGTGGTAGCCGTCCCAGGAGTCGTAGTAGGTGATGAACGAGAAGTTGCGCACCCACCGGTCGACCCCGAGCAGGTTGAACGCCGTCGGGCCGATGAAGAAGATCGGGGTCTCATTGGTGCGGAAGAAGGTCCGCACCTCCGACATGTTGCGCAGGTGCGGCCGGGAGGCCCTGGCCGACTTGCCGCCCCTCACCGCGCGCTCCGACGGCGGCAGCTTCGACGCCTTGGCCACCTTCGACCCCTTGGCTGCCTTGGCTGCCTTGGACACCTTGGCTGCCTTGGACACCTTGGCTGCCTTCGATTCCACGGCAGCCTTCGATTCCTTGGCCTTGCCCGACGCGGCGGCCTTGGCGGACTTCTTGCCCGGGGACGCCGCGCCGTGGGCAGCACGCTTCGACGGGCCGTGCTTCTTCGCTGCCTTGCTCGACATCCGGTCTTCCCTTCGCGCGGACGGGCGCGGTCATCTTGCCCGAACCGGACCTTCCCCGGCAGGGGTTGTCGACAGATTCGCGTGCACTCGACCCCGGCTGCCCACCGGTTGGACCAGGGATCAACCGTGCAGGGACAGTCCCCGGCCCGAGGGTTCGGCCAGCGCCTCCACCGCGGCCAGGGCCACGGCCAGCCCGGTGTCGAACCGTTGCGGGTCCTGCGGGGTCGGCCAACTCGACAGCAGCACCACGACCACCCCGGACTCGCCGTCGACCAGCACCAGCTGACCGTGCACGCCCAGACAGAGCAGTCGCGGGCGACCCGGCTGCACCACCCAGAACTGGTTTCGATACAACCCGTTCGGCGGCAACGGCGCATCCGGCCCGAGAGTGGCCTCCACCCGGTGGCGGAACGCCGCCACGGAGTCGGCCTGCCCGGTGCAGGTGTCCCGCACGAAGCCCTCGGGCAGCACCTGCTCGTCCCCGACCGCCCCGCCGTCCAGCAGCAGGGCGCCGAACCGGGCGACGTCGCGCGGCACCAGCGCCAACCCGCCCGAGGCCAGCGCGCACCCCGCCGGGTCGACCTCGAACCGCCCGTCGGCCTCGACGCCGATCGGCGCGAGCAGGCGCCGACCCACCAACTCGGGCAGCGGCGTTCCGGTGACGGCCTCGATCACCCAGCCCAGCACCTCGGTGTCGGCCGAACGGTAGGCGAACGGTCCCCCTGAGGCCGCCGTCCGATCGATCGTCGCCAACCAGGCCCGCACCGAGGCCGGCACCTCTGGCACGTCAGGCACGCCGTCCGGCCACCAGCCACAGATCCGACCCAGGACGGCGAGCTCGCCCGCCGCGTCGTCGTAGGACTCGCGGTAGTCCCCGCCCGTGCGCATGTCGAGCAGGTCGCGCACGGTGGCGGACCGGTACCCGCCACCGGCCAACTCCGGCACGTACCCGGACGCCGCGGCGTCCGGGTCCAGCAGTCCCTCCGCGATCACCATGCCGGCGAGGCAGCCGACCACCGACTTGGTCACCGAGTGCAGCGGGTGCAACGCGTGCTCCACGTCCGGATGGCGGTAGTCCTCGCAGACCAGCGCCCCCTCGTGCAGCACCAGGAAGGCGTCGGCGCCCGTCACCCGCAATGCCTCGCCGAGCCCCACCTCGCCGACCAGTTCGGTACTCACCGGCAGCGCGGACAGGTCCGGCGCAGCGGCCGACCGACGCAACGGCCGCGCCGCACCGCCTCGCCGCACCGTCACGGATCCCACCTCGGGGAACCTACCCCCGGTGCCCACCGGACCATCGCGCCGCCCGGCCAGCCGGCCTCGCCCCCGCGCCGTCCGGCCGACGCAAGATCGGCCAAATCGATATGTACAGCCTCTTGGCGCACAAACCGGATGATCGGAATACTCGACCTGAACATCACATGACAGCCATATCGGGTCATTGATGATCTGAACGGCAGGGTTCGAGTGGTCAGGTTCCGACGAAGGAGCGCGATCCATCATGATGCCGTCCTCCCCACACACCTCGACTCGCACGTCGATGCGCCGCGGCCGGGCAACGGTCACCCTGGCCGCGGCGGCTCTCGCCCTGACCGCCTGTGGCGGGTCCAGCGACTCCGCAGGCTCCGGCGGCTCCGGGGGCGGGGCGGAGGGGTACCCGAAGGGGCCGGTCACCATCGTGGTTCCGTTCTCGGCCGGTGGGCCGACCGACACGGTGACCCGGTTGATCGCCGAACCGATGAGCACGGCGCTCGGTAAGCAGGTCATCGTGCAGAACGTCGAGGGCGCCGGCGGCACCCTGGGCGCCGCCGAGGTGGCCTCGGCCAAGAACGACGGGCAGAAGCTGCTGCTGCACCACATCGGCATGTCCACCGCGCCGTCGCTCTACCCGAATCTGCCGTACAAGCCGCTGGAGAGCTTCGCCACGATCGGCCTGGTCACCAATGTGCCGATGACGATCATCGCGAAGAAGGACTTCCCGCCGTCCACGCTCGCCGACCTCGCCACCTACGTGAAGGCCAACGCCGACAAGGTCACCTACGCCCACGCCGGCATCGGCGCCGCCTCGCAGCTGTGCGGGCTGCTGATCGAGAAGTCCTTCGGGGTGGATCTGACCGAGGTGCCCTACAAGGGCACGGGGCCGGCGATGACCGACCTGGTCGGCGGCCAGGTCGACTTCATGTGCGACCAGACCACGAACACCACCCCGCAGATCAAGGCCGGCAAGGTCAAGGCCTACGCGGTCACCACCGCCGAGCGGGTGAAGAGCCTGCCCGACATCCCGACCACGACCGAGGGCGGCATGGCCGACCTGAAGGTGGGGGTCTGGCACGGCCTCTACGCGCCGGCCGGCACCGACCCGGCGATCATCACCAAGCTCACCGGCGCCCTGGCCACGGCATTGAAGGACCAGAAGGTGATCGACAAGATGGCCGACCTCGGCACCGCCCCGGTGCCGGCCGACCAGATCACCCCCGCGGCGCACACCGCCTACCTGAAGGCCCAACTCGACCTGTGGGGACCGGTGATCAAGGACTCCGGGGTGAAGGTCTCGTGACCGGCCGGGCACACTGATGAGTCGGCCGACCCGCGACGACCTGATCGCGGGGGCCGTCTTCATCGCCTTCGGGGTTGCCTTCGCCGCCACCGCGGCGACCTATGAGACCGGGTCGCTGCTGCGGATGGGGCCGGGCTACTTCCCGATGGTGCTGGGGATCATCCTCGCGGCGTTGGGCGTCGCCATCATCCTGACCAGGGCGCTGCTCGCGCGGCGAACCACGGGTGCCACGGCACCCGCGGGGACGACCCTGGACGGCGACGAGAACGGCGGCGAGCATGGCGGCCAGGACGGCGACGGCGTCCCCTGGGTACGCGGCCTGCTGGTGCTGGTGGCGATCATGTTCTTCGGGTTTGCCATCGCGCCGCTGGGCCTGGTGCCGGCGCTGTTGGTCGCCACCTTCCTGTCGGCACTGGCCGGCCACGGCACCCGACCGGTCAGCGCGCTCGTCATCGCCGTCGCGCTGACCGCACTGTGCGTGGTCATCTTCGTGGTGATCCTGCAGCTCGAGCTGCCCTTGATGGCGGGGAGGTAGCCGAGTGGACAACATCCTGCTGGGCATCGAGACCGCACTGACCCCGACCAACCTGCTGTTCTGCCTGATCGGCTGCATCCTCGGGACGGCGATCGGCGTGCTGCCGGGGATCGGCCCGACGGCCACGATCGCCCTGCTGCTGCCCATCACGTTCAACTTCGACCCGGTCTCCTCGATCATCATGCTCGCCGGGATCTACTACGGAGCGCAGTACGGCGGGTCCACCACGGCGATCCTGCTCAACCTGCCGGGCGAGACCTCGGCCGCGGTGACCGCGATCGACGGCTATCAGATGGCCCGCAAGGGCAGGGCCGGCCAGGCCCTGGCGACGGCGGCCCTCGGGTCGTTCTTCGCCGGCACCGTGGCCACCGTGGTGCTGGCCGCCTTCGCCCCACCGCTGGCCGAGGCGGCACTGAAGTTCGGTCCGGCCGAGTACTTCTCACTCGTCGTCCTGGGGCTGGTCGCCTCGATCTCGCTGGCCAGCGGCTCGCTGTGGAAGGCCCTGGCGATGATCGTGCTGGGCCTGCTGCTGGGCCTGATCGGCCAGGACGTCGAGTCCGGCTTCCCGCGGTTCACCTTCGGCGCCCGCGAGCTCTACGGCGGGCTGAACTTCGTCTCGCTGGCCGTCGGCATGTTCGGCGTCGCCGAGATCCTGCGCAACCTGCAGACCGGGGTGCACCGGCCGTCCATGGTGCGCGAGGTGAGCACGCTGCGGCTGAGCCGGGCCGACGTCCGGCGGATCATCGCCCCGGTGCTGCGCGGCACCGTGATGGGCTCGGCCCTGGGCATCCTGCCGGGCGGGGGCCACGTGCTGGCCTCGTTCACCTCGTACTCGGTGGAGAAGCGGGTGTCCAAACATCCGGAGGAGTTCGGGCGCGGGGCGATCGAGGGGGTGGCCGCTCCGGAGTCGGCGAACAATGCCGCCGCGCAGACCTCGTTCATCCCGTTGCTCACCCTGGGCCTGCCCGCGCACCCGGTGATGGCGCTGCTGATCGGGGCGTTCATCATCCAGGGGATCACCCCCGGACCCAACGTGATCAACGACGAGCCGGTGCTGTTCTGGGGCCTGATCGCCTCGATGTGGGTGGGCAACCTGATGCTGGTGCTGCTGAACCTGCCGCTGATCGGCATGTGGGTGAAGCTGTTGTCGATCCCCTATCGCATCCTGTTCCCGGCCATCATCGCCTTCTCGGCGATCGGCTGTTACTCGTTGGGACTCAACCGGTTCCACGTGTTCGGGATCGCGTTCTTCGCGGTGCTCGGGTACGTGCTGATCCGGGTCGGCTGTGAACCGGCACCGTTGCTGCTCGGCTTCGTGCTCGGCCCCCTGCTGGAGGAGAACTTCCGGCGCGCGATGACCATCTCGCGCGGCGACGTCAGCGTGCTGTTCACCCGGCCGATCTCACTGACCATGTTGATCATCGCGGCCGTGGCGCTGCTCGTGGCCGTGGCACCGGCGATCCGCTCGAAGCGGGAGGTCGTCTTCGCCGAGGAGGACTGAGCCGCGCCCGCGCACCCGAGCGTCCCACGGGAAGGTGAGGTACATGATCATTGTCGTCGGGTACATCCCCACGCCGGAGGGCCGGGCTGCCCTGACCGCCGCCATCGACGTGGCGCAGCTGCAACGGGCCACGGTGCTCGTGGTCAACGCCAGCCGGGGCGACGCCCCGGTCGACCCACGGTTCTCCTCCGACGAGGAGTGGGCGCAGGTACGTCGCACGCTGGCCGAATCCGGACTCGAGTTCCGGCTCCTGCAACTGCTGCAGGCCACCGAGCCCGCCGATCAGGTGCTCGAGGCCGCCCGGGAGCACTCCGCCGACCTGATCGTGCTCGGGCTGCGCCGCAGGTCGCCGGTCGGCAAACTGCTGCTCGGCAGCTCGGCCCAGCGGATCCTGCTGGAGGCCGACTGCCCGGTGTACGCGGTGAAGGCGCCGACCCTGCCCGAGCCGTGAGACGCCGGATCACTCCACCAGCCGGATCACTCCACCGGGCGGGTCACTTGAGCAGGCGCGACATCCGGCGATCGGCGAGGACCTTGCCCCCGGTCTGACAGGTGGCGCAGTACTGCAGGGAGGAGTCCGCGAAGGAGACCTCACGGACGATGTCGCCGCACACCGGGCAGGCTTGACCGGTGCGGGCGTGCACCCGCATGCCCGCGCGCTTGGCGTCCTTGAGGTCCTTGGCGGGTTTGCCGGACGCCGCGGCGATCGCGCCGGTGAGCACCTCGCGCAGCGCGGTGAACAGCCGGTCGACCTCGGCGTCGTCCAGGCTCGCGGCGATCGCGAACGGTGACAACCGTGCGGCGTGCAGCACCTCGTCGCTGTAGGCGTTGCCCACCCCGGCGAGCACCGACTGCTCGCGCAACAGGCCCTTGATCTGCTGTCGCTTACCGGCCAGGACGGCGGCCAGCGCCGCCCGATCGAAACCCTCCGCCAGCGGGTCCGGTCCGAGGGCGGCGATTCCCGGCACCTCGGACGGCGAACGCACCACGTACACCGCCAGCGACTTCTTGGTGCCCGCCTCGGTGAGGTCGAACCCGGGCCGGCGTTCGCCGTCCGGCAGGTCGAGATCATCCAGCCGAACCCGTAGCGCGATCGGACCCTTGCCGGGCCGGATCACGGTCTCGGGCAGGCCGTCCGACCAGCGCAGCCACCCGGCTCGGGCGAGGTGGAAGATCAGGTGCAGCCCGCCGATGTCGAGGTCGAGGAACTTGCCGTGGCGGGCCACGCCGTCCACGGTCATGCCGGCCAGCGCGGTCGGCGGTGGGTCGTAGGTGCGCAAGACGTTGATCGTGCCGATCTCGACGCCGGCCACCACGCGGCCGACCGCACGCTCACGCAGGAACTCCACCAGGGCGGCGACCTCGGGCAGTTCAGGCATCTACCCAGTCTGCCCGCCGCCGGCCATTCGGCGAAGCAGGCTGCTGAAGGCCGTGACGTCCGGCCCGAGGGCGGCGAAGAAGTCGCGGTCGCAGGCCTCGACCACCGCCACCGCGCGATTGGCCAGCTCACGCCCGGCCTCGGTGGCCGCCAGTGCCCGCGCCCGGCCGTCGAGCGGGTGCGGACGACGGGTCACCAGGCCCAGCCCCTCGAGCGCCCGCAGCACCTGAGAGGTCATCATCGGGTCGGCCACGGCGTGATCGGCCAGCTGCTTCTGGGTGACCGGCCCCTCGACGTCCAGCCAGACCAGCGAGGCGAGCAGGACGAACTGCACGTGGGTCAGTCCGAGGGGCTTCAGTGCAGCGCGCTGTGCCGCCTGCCATCGGTTGGTCACCCGCCACAGCAGCAACCCGGGGCTGTCGTCGGCGTCGGCGAACTCGGTCGCCAGCCCGGTCTCGGGGGCTCTCACCACGACGTCCTCGACGGCATCACGAGGTCATCACGACGTCATCGTCTCGCGGATCAGGTCGACGTCGCGCTCGCTCAGGGGGAGCAGTCCCCGGCGCAGGGCATACCCCCAGTTCGGGGCCGCTGTCAGATCCAACCGGTCGCGAAGCTGCGCGATCGGCACGGACCGGGCGTCGAGGTCGTACTCGACCCGGCGCCGCCAGGGCCGGAAGCTGCCTTCATCGGCCTGCCAGATCACCTCGTCCGCGATGCGGCCGACGGCCGTGAACGCCCGCACCGGCTCGGAGCCGCCCAGTCGTTGCTGCGGCGAGTAGTAGATCAGGCCGTCGCCGAGGCTCATCCGGGCCAGGCCGGTGCGCTTGCCGTGGTTGGTCTGGGCGATGCCCAGGGCCACGCCGCGGGCCACGTGCTCGGCCGAGACGACGCCCAACCAGGCGGCCATCAGAGGGCGCCCTCGGCCACCCCGACCCGCTCTGCGCCCTCGGGATTCTCGGCCACCTCGACGAGCCGGTCGAGGTCGCCCTGCAGCGTCGCCGCGATGTCCCTGCCCAGGATCAGCGTCCACACCCGGGCGAGCGGTCCGGACATCGACACGGTCACCGTCACCGCGGTGCCACCCGGCGTCCTGCTCACTTGGTGGTCGAAGGTGAGCCGTGCCCCGAGCAGGCGCGAGGTGTCGACGAACTCGCGGCCCTCGACCAGTCGCTCGATCACGAACGACACCGTGGGGCCACCCTTCGGCTTCAGCGTTCCGGTGGCGCCGGCGACGAACGGGCCGTCGAGTCGGACCCACTCGGTGTCGAGGTTCCACTGCGGCCAGGTGGCCATGTCGGCCCAGCGTGCGAAGAACGCGGCGGGCTCGGCGGTCGAGGTGGCGTGGGCGGTGGCGAGAGTCGTCATGTATAAACTATGCGCGCTTATTAGTTTCTCGTCAAGCGCCGTCCTTGATCACCGATTGGGCGCCACTTTGCAGGGTTTTCGTCCCGAATCGGGAGTCCAAACAGTGATCATGGACTGACGAGAGACAGCTCAGGCCGCGCCGTAGGCCGTGTAGGCGAACCAGGCCATGAAGTCCACCGGTCGGTCCGTGAAGTCCTCGGCGACGGCGCCCACCGAGGCCCGCGCCGTCCACAACGCCTGCGACAAGGTGTCGCCCTGCGCGATCCGGCCGTGCAGCGCCGACATCAGCGGCACGCTCTCGCCGTCCGGCACCGGCATGGTGGCGGCCACCATGCCCGCCGTCCCGCGGGCCATGAACGCACTGACGAAGCCGAGCACCTCCTCACCGGCGTAGCTGACCTGCGCCCCCGAGCGGCATGCCGCCAGCACCACGCGGTGCACCAACCGACTGGAGGCGGCCAGCTCGTGCACGGTCAGCGATCCGTCACTGAGCTGGAACGAGGAGAACGTCGGGTTGTCGGTGCGCAGGAACCCGTGGCACGCCAGGTGCGCCACCCGCGCCGACGACAACGCCGCGGTCACCGCCTGCACCGTGCTCGCCGGGGGCAGCATCACCCTCGCCGAAGTCGGCGCGTACACCGCCTCGAGCACGCTCACCTCGGCCAACGCGCCGGGCAGATCGGGGCCCGCCACCAGGACGACGTCCGCGCCCCGCGCCGGCGTCGCGGGCACCGGTGGGGTGCGGGTCCGCAGCCACATCGACGCGGACGGCGCCACGCTCACCGGCGCCTGCTGCAGCGCCGACCAAGGGACGCCGTGCAACCCCCGCGCCGGGACGATCACCAACGGGATGTCCGGCGCGCAGTGCAACGGCTCGAGCAGCAACAACCCCAGCCGATCCAGCACCAGGGCGGCCGAGCGCAGCGCCGACCGGGCGGCGATGCCACCCCGGCTCAGCCGCCGCATCGCGAAACGCAGCGCCTCACGCTCGGCCGCGACCTTGGCGTACGAGCCCAGCCGAACCATCCGGGTACGGCGCGGCTCGACGACGACGGCCAGCACCTCGCCGTCCAACACCGCGAACTCGACCAGCACCGCACCGCCGAGCTCGGCCCGCAACGAGGCGGCGCCCACCAGCTGTTCCTGGCCGGCGGCCTGCGCGGTGGTGGCCCAGGCGGCGCGGCGGATCCGGCGTTCCAGCGAGCGCACCCGCCCCGACAGGTCGACCGACGCCCCGGCGTCCGCCCGGCGGGCCTCGCGCAGGTCGGACTCGACCGCCCGCAGCGTCGCGAGCGCTTGCTGGATCTCGGGTGCCGGGGGCGGGTCCACCAACACCATGGCCGCGGCCCGGGTGCGTTCCAACCAGGTCAGCACCCGCGCCGCCGACGCCGTCGGCACCAGCGCACGCAGGCCCAACACCCCGAGCTGCTCACCGTGGCCCGACGCCAGCGCCCGCAGTTCCATCGACGGCAGGGCGGCCCGGTGGCGGGCCAGGTCGTCCAGACCCAGGCGCGCCTGCCGCACGACCTCACCCTGCCGCCCGGTCAGACCGGCAGCGGACGCCGCCGCGAGCCGCCCGCGCAACCGCACCAGCACGGATTGGCCGCGCGAGAGCTCGTGGGCACGCTGCCAGGAATCCAGCGCCGCGGCGCGGCGACCCAGGCGGTCGGCGAGCTGCCCCGCGACGAGGTGGGCCTCGACCGCCGAGCTCAGCTGTCCTCGTTCGAGCGCTCCTGCTGCCCGCCGGATGGCGCGCAGATCGGCCGGGGTGGCCGACCCGAGGGCCATCACCAGCTCGGCCCGGGTGATCAGCGCCCCGGCCACCCACATCGGACGACGTTGTCGACGCAGCGCCGCGAGGGCGTCGTCCACCTGTCGCAGCGCCTCGGCCGGTTCGCCGTCCAGCATCGACAACCGAGCACGGCGCAGTCGCGCCTCGGCCGCCATCAGCGGAGCGCCCAGCCGTTCGAGGTCCGTGACGGCCCGCTGGGTGACCTCGGCCGCCTCGCGCATCAGCCGCAGGTCGACCAGGGCGTCGGCGTACTCGACGGAGAAGTCCGCGGTGGGCATCGAGGCCTTGACGAACCGGCGCTCGGCGTCCTCGAAGGCGCGCATGCTCTCGGACAGCCGGCCGGACTGCATCAACACCCAGGCGCGCGACTGGGCGACCGCTGCGGCCAGACCCGGTCCGAGCACCTGGGCGCCGTCCAGCGCCGCATCGGCGAACGGCAGCCCTTCGTCGGCCCGGCCGCACATCGCGAGCAGGTGAGCCAGGTTGTTACCCGCCTTCACGTGCACCGCCGGTGGACAGGACGGGCGCGCGAGCAGTTCGCGGTAGAGCTGCCCGGCGTCGATCAGGGCGCCCTGGTTGTGGCACAACACGGCCCGCTGCAAGGTGATCTGGCACCGGCTGCCGCTCTCGATCTCGCCGCCGTGCCGAGTGGCCCAGGACAGCGCCTGGTCGAGATCGTGGTGCGCGGCGGTCATCCGGCCCAGCTCGTGGTTCACCGCCGCCCGACTGGCGAGCAGCTCGGGGAGGCGTCGGGTGAGTCCGTGGCGCTCGGCCACCCGCACCGCTGCGTCGAGCCGCTGGCGAGCCGCGTGGTTGCCGACCAGCAGGTGCTCGATCCAGCCCAGGGCGTGCAACGCGACGACGAGCGCCTCGTGGTCGCCGCGGCGGCGGCTCTCCTCGATCAAGATTCTGGTGGCCGCCATGTACGAACGCGGGTCGGACACCGCTCCTTCGTACGCCAGCTCGGCGTGGCGTACCAGGCTGTGCCCCGGCTCCGCGATCGCGGGTGTCGGAGCCATGGCCAACCGCCTCTGCCGGGGGGAAGACTGCAGCCACATCGTAGAGACCGCCACCGGCGGCGCCCTACAGGATTACGCATCGAGGGGACACAGCATGAGCGGGCATCAGATCCGCCCCGGGGACTACTCCTACTCGCCCGACCAGCAGGTCATCGCCGACGCCGAACGCGAACGGCTCGGGGCGCAGCTGACCGCGCTCAGTCACCGGGATCGGTTCACCCTGGAGCGCAATGCCGACCGCCGACTCGCCCGGGCCGGCTGGTTCGACTTCGCCCGCGGCCGGCACCTGGCCGAGCATCACGCCTACGTCAAGGACGAGCGGTTGGTGCACGTCCTCGACCGGGGCACGACGGAGTGGTCGCTGGAGACCGCCGAGTCGGCGGACGACACCTTCTACCGACGCGAGCGCACCGGGGCCGTTCAGACGGCGCCGATCCACGTCGTGGCCGAGGGCTCGGTGATCAAGGGGGACAGCTCCCCCGAACGCACCGATCGCCGATTCACCCACAGCAGCGCGATCGTCGCGGACATTGCCGAGCAGCCGCCCGCGCGAATCGCCGTGATCGACACCGGCCTGGCCAAGGAGAAGCGCTCGGACGCCTGGCTGGCCGAGGTGCCCCGCACCGACGCCAACCGTGACGAGCTGGACGGCGCCGACGACACTCCGCACCGACTGGACCTGGGTGCCGGGCACGGCACCTTCGTGGCGGGTGTGGTGCAACAGGTCTGCCCGAGCGCACAGATCACGATGTACAAGGCGCTGGACAGCGACGGCGTCGGGCGCGAGGACGAACTGGCGACGACCCTGTTGCAGGCCGCCGCGGATGGCCACGAGATCATGACGTTGTCGCTCGGCACCGACACCGCGGACGGCGAGCCGCCGCTGGCGCTCCAGCTGGCGATGCGCCGCCTGGCGGCGGAGTACCCGGAGGTTCTGGTGATCGCCGCCGCCGGCAACGACGGCAACGACACCGAGATGTGGCCGGCGGCGTTCAAGAACGTCGTGGCCGTGGCGGCCCTCACCGCCGAGCTTCAGCCGACGGAATGGTCGAGCCGGGGCGACTGGGTGAGCTGCTCGACCGTCGGCGAGGGCATCGTGTCGACCTTTGTCGACGGCACCGAGACCGCCGCGGCGGGCGGCAGTGTGTTCGGCCCCAGTTCCTGGGCGATGTGGTCCGGCACCTCCTTCGCGGCACCGCAGATCGCGGGTGCGGTGGCCCGGCTGCTGCAGGCGAACCGGGACGCCGCCTGGACGCCGCGCCAGGCCTACGAGGCCCTGCTCGCCGCCGCGCCGGCGCTGCCGGGGTTCGGGCGCGTGATCCGGCTGCTGCCCGGTACGGCTCGGCCCGCGGGCTTCCGCTTCCCCGTGACGACTGCGGCGCCCGCCCCGGTGCAGACCTGAGCACCTGAGCCCGCACCACCCAGACCCCAGCCCACCCCCACCGCGACCGTCCATGATCACCGTTAGATCGCAGTTTGCTCCGCTCGAGCCGGAGCAAACTGCGATCTAACGGTGATCTTCGAGGCGTGGTGGGCAGCGGGGTCGGGTCAGGCGGGGTCGTGTCAGGTCGAGCTCAGCGCACCAGCCGGGTCATCAACCGGTCGAGGGTGCGCTGCGGGTCACCGGTGACGCCGGAGTGCACCGGCCCGGGTTGGACGACGGTGCTGCGTGGGGCGGTCAGCCAGCCGAACCGTTCACCCGTCGTCCACCCGGGTTGGGCACCGCCCTCGCAGACGGCCCGGATGCCGTCGAGCGCGGCGTGCACGGTGTCGAGGTCGAGCTGCGGGTCGAGTGCGAGCAGCCGCGCGTCGTCCAGGTGGACGTCGATCACCAGCCGGCCCGGCCGGTCGGCGGTGTGGTGGCAGTAGAGCACCACCCCGATGTTCAGGTATTCGCCGCGGTCCACCCGCGGGACGGCGCGCAGCACCGTGTACTGGAACGGAACCCGTTCGGGCACAGAGTGTTCACTCATGGGATCAACCCCTGCTGCCAGGGGCGGTCACCGGCCAGCCGGGCCAGCAACTGGACGACGTAGCGCTCCCGCCAGGCGTCGGCGCTGCGAGCGGGCAGGCCCGAGCGCTCACGGGACTCGGCGTCGCTTCGGGCGGAGTTCATGTCGAGCAACCACTCGTCCGGGACGACGTCCAGTACCTCGCGCAGTACCGGCTCGGTGAGTGCAGCGGCACAGGCGGCGTCCAGCTCGGCCCACGCCGCGGCGTCCAGGCGGCGCGCCATCGGCAGCAGCACGTGCTCGGACAGGTCATAGACCTTGACCGCCCACACGAGCGGGTCGGGCCAGGCGTGCTGGAAGACCAACGCCCCGGCGTGGTCGATCGCCCACAGCTGCCGGTGCCAGACCAGCAGGTTGGGGTTGCGCCAGGTGCGGTCGACGTTGGCGGTAGCGGCGTCCAGCCACAGCACCCGGGCGGCGTCCCGAGCCGGTGGCGCCCACCGACCCAGGCCGTCATAGCCGACCGACCCGGGCAGGAAGTCCAGGCCGAGGTTGGCCCCGGCGCTGACCCGCAGCAGGTCCTGCACCTCTTCGTCGGGTTCACGCGGGGCGATGCGGTCGTCGAGCTCGACCACCACCACCTCGGGCACCCGCACCCCGAGCCGGCGGCCGAGCTCACCGACGATGACCTCGGCCACCAGTGAGGCGGTGCCCTGCCCGGCGCCGCGGAACTTGGTGACGTAGATGCCGTCGTCGTCCGCCTCGATCAGTCCCGGTAACGAGCCACCCTCACGCAACGGCGTCACATAGGCGGTGGCCTGGACGACGCGCAACGGGGGCACGTCCCGAACTCTAGGCGCTGGTCATGATCACTGTTATCTCGCAGTTCACTCCGGTTCACCGGGAGCAGACTGCGATCCAACGGTGATCATGGTGACTGGAACGGTCTGATCCTCCCGCTCGGCCCCTGACCTGGCCCGGCTGACGCACATCGGGACCCATGGGACCGTGCACCAGCCCTCACCGCCCGTTAGCCTCCGATGCGGGACGACCATCTCGGGCGCCACCAGGGGACATGCACCACCAAGACAGTGCGTGACGAAGGGACGAGCTCCTCATGGCTCACGAACGCGCCGGGCAGCCGGCTCAGGCCAGTGATCTGATCGATGTCGCGCACCTGGTGACCGCGTATTACACCACCTGGCCCGATCTGGACGACCCGGCGCAGCGCGTCGCCTTCGGCACCTCCGGTCACCGCGGGTCGAGCCTGAAGGGCGCGTTCACCGAGGCGCACATCGTGGCCACCACGCAGGCGATCTGCGACTACCGCGCCGCCCAGGGCATCGCCGGCCCGCTGTTCGTCGGCCGCGACACCCACGGGCTGTCCGAGCCGGCCTGGGCCAGTGCGCTCGAGGTGCTGGCCGCCAACGGCGTCACCACGCTGATCGACGACCGCGACCGCTACACCCCGACCCCCGCGGTGAGCCACGCGATCCTGAAGGCCAACCGCGCCCTGGGTGGAGCTCCCGACGGAGGAGACAACGCTGCCCGCGCCGACGGCATCGTGATCACGCCGTCCCACAACCCGCCGGCCGACGGCGGCTTCAAGTACAACCCGCCGCACGGTGGCCCGGCCGACACCGACGCCACGAAGTGGATCGAGAACCGCGCCAACGAGCTGATCACCGCCCGGCTGGACGGCGTCAAGCGCGTCCCGCTGGCCCGCGCCCTGGCCGCCGAGACCACCTCGCGCTACGACTTCCTGGGCAGCTACATCGACGACCTGCCCAACGTGCTCAACCTGGACGCCGTCCGCGAGGCCGGCCTGCACATCGGCGCCGACCCGCTGGGCGGTGCGAGCGTCGACTACTGGGGCGAGATCGCCGAGCGCCACCGCCTCGACCTGACGGTGATCAACCCGCTGGTCGACGCCACCTGGCGGTTCATGACGCTCGACTGGGACGGCAAGATCCGCATGGACTGCTCCTCGCCGTCCGCGATGGCCTCGCTGATCGCCAACAAGGACGCGTACGCGATCTCGACCGGCAACGACGCCGACTCCGACCGGCACGGCATCGTGACCCCCGACGGCGGTCTGATGAACCCGAACCACTTCCTGGCGGTGGCGATCCAGTACCTGTTCGCGAACCGTCCGGCCTGGGGCGCGGACGTCGCGATCGGCAAGACGCTGGTGTCGTCGTCCATGATCGACCGGGTGGCGGCCGCGCTGGGACGCACCCTGCTCGAGGTGCCGGTCGGGTTCAAGTGGTTCGTGCCCGGCCTGCTCGACGGCTCGGTCGGCTTCGGTGGCGAGGAGAGCGCCGGGGCGAGCTTCCTGCGCCACGACGGCACGGTGTGGACCACCGACAAGGACGGCATCCTGCTGGCGCTGCTGGCCAGTGAGATCCAGGCGGTCACGGGTACGTCGCCGAGCGAGCACTATGCAGCGCTGGCCGCCGAGCACGGTGCCCCCGCCTACGCCCGGATCGATGCCGCGGCCTCGCGCGAGCAGAAGGCCGTGCTCGGCAAGCTGTCGCCCGACCAGGTCACCGCCACCGAGCTGGCCGGCGAGCCGATCACCGCCAAGCTCACCGAGGCCCCCGGCAACGGCGCGGCCATCGGCGGGCTCAAGGTGACCACCGAGTCGGCCTGGTTCGCGGCGCGTCCCTCGGGCACCGAGGACGTCTACAAGATCTACGCCGAGTCGTTCCAGGGTGCCGAACACCTCGCGCAGGTGCAGGCTGCCGCCAAGGAGCTGGTGGACGGCGTCCTCGGCTGAGTTCACCGCCGAGTCGCCCATGATCACCGTCTTGCAGGGACTTCCCCGAGCTGGGGGAACCCCCGCAAGGCGGTGATCTCTTCGTGATGGACGACAATCGCCGGGTACGCACACCGGGATGGTCATCCTCATGGCCGGATAAACATGAACGTGATTCATGTAGCCTCGCGCTGCAGTCCCCCGGAAGGCAGGCCCATGAGCGAGTACCCCTACGCCGAGCGCTACCCGGTCAACCGCGGGCTGCCCGACCACGGCCGACCACGCCAGGCGATTCTCGACGAGCTGGCCACCATCGCCGCCGCCGAGGACGCCACCTGGGCCGACGGCCGCATCTCGGGCACGATCTACAGCGGGGACGCCGACCACTACGCCTTCCTGACCCGGGCGTACGGGCACTTCGCCCACGTCAACGCCCTGCAACGCGACCTGTGCCCGTCGATGACCCGGTTCGAGGGCGAGATCATCGCGATGGTGCTCGACCTGATGCACGGCGAGGCGATCAGCGGCCCACACCCGGACGGCGCGCCGGCCACCGAGCCCGCCGGCCTGGTCACCAGCGGTGGGACGGGCAGCATCCTGCACGCCCTGCTCGCCTACCGTGAGCACGCCCGCGCCACCCGGGGCATCACCGCGCCCAACATCGTCAAGCCCGAGACCGCGCACGCCGCCTTCGACAAGGGCTGTCACCTGTTCGGCATCGAGTGCCGCACCGTGCCGGTCGACCCCGACACCACCCTGGTGCGCCCGCAGGACGTCGCCGCACAGATCGACGCCGACACCATGGCCATCATCGGCTCGGCCGGCAGCTACCCGTACGGCACCGTCGACCCGATCGGTGCACTCTCGGAGCTGGCCCTCGCCCGCGGCGTGGGGCTGCACGTCGACGGCTGCCTGGGCGGGTTCATCCTGGCCTTCGCCGCCGATCACGGATACGACCTGCCCCCCTTCGACTTCCGCGTCCCCGGGGTCACCTCGATCTCGATCGACACCCACAAGTACGGCTACGCCCCCAAGGGCTCGTCGGTCGTGCTGTTCCGCGACAAGGCGTTACGCACCGCGCAGTACTTCCACCTGGTGGGTTGGTCGGGCGGCAAGTACATGTCACCCGGCATGGACGGGTCACGCTCGGGCGGCCTGTTGGCCGCCACCTGGGCCGCACTGGTGCAGTACGGCCGCGAGGGCTACCGCCGCTACGCCGGCGAGATCCTGAGCACCGCCCGCGAGCTGATGGACGCCGTCACCGCCCACCCCGAGCTGCGACTCATGGGCGAGCCCACCTTCTGTTTCTCGTTCACCAGCACCGAGTTCGACATCTACCACGTGGCCGACTTCATGCGACCCCGGGGCTGGCGGTTCAACGGCCAGCAGTACCCGAACGCGATCCACCTGGCGGTCACGCGGCCGCAGACCCGGCCGGGCGTCGTCCAGGCCTTCACGACCGACCTGGCCGAGGCGGTCGCCTACGCGAGACAGCGCCACGCGGACGGCGCCACCCCCGAGCTCGGTGCGATCTACGGCGGCGTGGCCGGTGGCCTCACCGAGGCGAGCGAGATGTTCATCGTCGGCTTCATGAACGCCATCCTCGACAGTCAGCAAGGGCTACCGCCGGCCCAGACCACGCCATGACCGAACTGGTGCTGTCCATCGACCACGGCAGCGGCGGCTCCAAGGCCGGGCTGGTCACGTTCACCGGCGAGATCGTGTGGTCCTGGAACGAGCGGCTCGACATCGTCAACAGCTCGGCCGCCCAGGACGCCGAGGGCTGGTGGCAGTCGCTGACCACTGCCATCCGGGAGGGGATCCGGGCCGGCGGGTGGGGTGCTCGGGTGGCGGCCGTCGCGGTGACCGGGCAGTGGTCGAGCACGATCGCGGTGGACGTCGACGGGCTGCCGGTGACCGAGTGCCTGATGTGGACCGACACCCGCGGTGCGGACTACTCCCGGGAACGGTTCGCCGGGCCGGTGGCGGGCTTCTCGCCTCGGGCCGCGGTCACCTGGCTCCGGCGCTCCGGCGGCATCCCCAACCCGGCCGGGTCCGACCCGATCGCCCACATGCTGCACCTGGACCGCGACCGGCCCGAGATCCAGGACCGTGCCCGGTGGTACCTCGAGCCCGTCGACTACCTGACGATGCGGTTCACCGGGGTGCCCGCCGCGACGGTGATGTCGATGTTCCCGTCCTGGTTGATCGACAACCGCACGGCACACCCCACCGGCTATGACCCGGTCCTGGTCGACCGCGCGGGTATCAACCCCGACCGGCTGCCGCCCCTGGTGCCCAACGGTTCGGTGATCGGCACGGTCAGGCCGGACGTCGCGGCGTCCCTGGGCATCTCGGCCTCGGCTCGGGTGGTCACCGGGCTGCCGGACATCCACAACGCCGTGGTGGCCTCCGGGTGCACCGAGCTCCACCAGACCCACATCGGGCTCGGCACGTCCGACTGGGTGACCTGCCCCATGCCGCGCAAGACCACCAGCCTGCGCTGGCAGATGGCCTCCGTGCCCGGCCTCGGCCTCAGCGATGCCGAGGGCGACTACATCCTGGTCAACAGCCAGGACAACGCCGGCCGCGCGATGGAGTGGTTCCGCCATGCGGTGGCCCCCGACCTGGACCACGAGCAGATCGAGGTACTGGCGGCGTCCGCGCCCGTCGGCTCGGGTGGGGTGATCTTCACCCCGTGGCTCACCGGCGAACACTGCCCGGTCGATGATCGCCTGGCCCGCGGTGGCTTCCACAACGTCTCGCTCACCAGCGGGCGAGGTGAGCTGGCGCGCGCGGTGATGGAGGGCGTGGCCCTGAACGTGCGGTGGCTGCTCACCGGAGCCGAGCAGGTGACCCGCCACCGACTCGACCCGATCCGGGTGATCGGGGGCGCCGCGCGCAGCGATCTGTGGTGCCGGATCGTCGCCGACGTCACCGGGCGCACCCTGGAGCGGGTTGCCGACCCGGCGCTGGCCGGGGTGCGCGGCGGCGGACTCTACGCCGGCCTGGTGCTCGGTCACGTCGCCCGCGCGCAGCTGCGTGATCTGGTGCCCGTCGACCGGGTGTTCACCCCCGACCCGCATCACCGGGCGGTCTACGACCGGTTGTTCGCCGAGTTCCCCCGACTGCACGCCCGCACCAAGGGCATGTTCCGGCGGCTCAACGGGTGATCGGGGCCGGTGCCGCTGATCAGGGCCGGTGCCGGGGATCGGCCGCGATGTCGGCGAGGTAGAGCTGCAGGATGCGCAGTGCCTCCTCCAACGTCGTGGGATCGCCGGCCGGGTCGACCCGAAACGCCAGGTACAGCAACGAGTCCGCGGCCTGGGTGGCCACCCGACACACGGTCCGGAGCCGGTCGGAGGGCACCAGGTGTTCCTGGGCGACCAGCAGTTCGGTCAACAGATCGGTGAAGGTCTCGACGTCCCGGTCGTCCTGGCGCTGCGCCATGGGGCTGAGTTGGCGCTCGACCCAGATGGCAACGTAGGCCGGGTCGGCCCGCAGCCGCTCGACCTGCAACCGGTACAGCTCCGCGATCACGGCCTGCCAGGGGTGGCTGCGCCGGAACGAGCCGATCTCGTCGATCATGCCCTGCATCGACAGCCCGTGCCGGTGCACCAGGGTGTCGAGCACCCCCGCCTTGTCGACGAAGAACTGGTAGACGGTGCCGATCGGGACGCCGGCCTCCTCGGCCAGGCCGCGCATGCTCAGGCCGTCCAGCCCGTCGCGCACGATGATCTGCTGCGCCGCGGCCAGGATCGCCAGCACCCGCGAGCGGCTCCGCGCCTGTTGCGGCGGCTTGCGAAGACCGGGGCACGACCCGGTCAGCCAGTCATCCTCGGACACGTCCCCGCCCCCGCGTCACCGCCCCGAGCTGGGCCCCGAGCTGGTCACCGAACTGCCGCTCGGCGGACGGCGCGCCGTCCCGGTTGTCGATCTCGAGGTGCGCCACCGGCGGCGGGACGTCGGGCTGCATCCGGGCCACGAACGCCGCGAACGCCGCGGGCGTGGCCAGCTTGCCGCCGTCGCGCGGGTTGGCCCGGCCCTCGATCCGGCGGCGCAACGTGGCGGCGTCCGAGCGCACCCACACCAACTGCACCGGATCGCCGCCCAACTGCTCGACCCACGCGGCCCAGGCCGCTGGGTCGCGGATCTGGCCGGTGAACGGAGCATCCAGCAGCACCGGGCACCCCGTGGCCCGGATCTGCCGGGCCGCCGCGGTCAGGGCCTGGTACTCGTGCCGTTTCACGTGAGCGTCGTACCACGCACCCTCGCGTTCGCCGTGATCACGGCCGTGGGCGGCCAACAGGGCCGAGACGAAGCCACTGAACAAGGTGTCCTTGTCGAGCACGGCAGCCGGGGGATCCAGCCGGTCCAGCAGGGCCGCGGCCACGGTCGACTTGCCGGCCCCCGGCGCGCCCGCGATCACCCACACCGTCGCCGGACGGGCGCCGTCCCGACTCGGCTCGCCACTGTTCACACGATCGAACGTACCCGGGACGAGGCGCTCCGTTGCGACGATCCGGTCCGTGTGGCGCTCCGGTGCCGTTCAGGTGGGGGAGGATGGAGCCATGGCGGACCTACGACCATTCCGTGCCCTGCGACCGCGCGTCGACCTCGCCGCCCGGGTGGCCGCGCCCCCGTACGACGTCGTCGACGTGGCCGAGGCGCGGGTGCTGGCCGGCGACAACCCGGACTCGTTCCTGCAGATCTCTCGCCCCGAGATCGCCTTCCCGGACGGCACCCCGGCCGACTCCGAACCGGTGCACCAGGCTGGTCGCGCCGCGCTGAACCACCTGCTCGCCCGGGGCACGTTCGTGCTCGACCCGGCGCCGACCTACTCGGTCTACCGGCAGCGCCGCGGTGAGCACGTGCAGACCGGCCTGGTCGGCTGCGCCGCGGTGGCCGACTATGCCGGTGGGCTGATCAAGACCCACGAGCAGACCCGCATCGACAAGGAGACCGACCGGATCAACCACCTGCTCGGGCTGGCCGCCCACGACGAGCCGGTGTTCCTGCTGACCAGCCCCGCAGACCCGGCCTGGAAGCCCGTGGCCGACCTGCTGGCCCGGATCACGGCCCGCCCGCCGCTGATCGACCTGGTCACCGACGACGACATCGGCCACACCCTGTGGCGGGTGGACGACGACGCCGAGGTCGCCGAGTTGGCCGCCGCTGCCGCGGGCCTTCCGGAGCTGTTCGTGGCCGACGGTCATCACCGCAGCGCAGCCGCCGCGGCCGTGGCCGAGCGCCTCGACGGAACCGGCGGCAGCGACGCCTTCCCGGTGGTGGTCTTCCCGGGAGAGGAGCTCGAGATCCTGCCCTACAACCGGGTGGTCGCCGACCTCGGTGGCCGCGACGCCCAGGGCTGGGTGAACGACCTGTCGACGCTGTTCGACATCACCCTGATCGGCCCGGCGGGCAGCGCCGGCATCGATCCCACCGGACGCCGCGAGTTCGCCATGTACTGCGCCGCCACCTGGTTCCGGCTGCGCCTGCGCGACGGCGTGGTCGAGCCGGCCCGACTGGCCGATCCCGTTGCGGGACTGGACGTCTCGCTGCTGCAGGACCTGGTGCTCGCCCCCGGTCTGGGCATCACCGACCCGCGCACCGACACCCGGGTCGCCTTCGTCGGGGGCATCCGGGGCACCGCGGAACTCGAACGGCTCGTCGACTCCGGCACCTGGGCGGCCGCCTTCGCGTTGCACCCGACCTCGGTCGCCGAGCTGGTCGCCGTCGCCGCCACCGGCCGCGACATGCCCCCCAAGTCGACCTGGTTCGAACCCAAGCTGCGCAGCGGCCTGTTCGTGCATCGGTTCGCGGTCTGAGGCTGTCGTGACCACCGGACACCTTCGGCCGGGGGGCGTCGTCCGCGCCACCGGCACGGTGCGCGCCGACGGCACGGTGTTGACCACCTCGACGGTGGCTCCGGTGACGGCCCACCCGGTCGGCGCCATGGCTCATCGCGCGGCGGTCGAACGCCTACGGGCCAGCTACCGCGCCGTGCCGACGGGCCAGACGGTCCGGCTGGCCAAGCGCACCTCGAACCTGTTCCGGCCACGGACCGTTGTCACCGCCCCCGGCCTGGACGTCACCGGGCTGACCGATGTGATCAGCATCGACGCGGCCGGACGCACCGCCGACGTGCAGGGCATGTGTACCTACGAACGGTTGGTCGCCGCGGCGCTGGCCCACGGTCTGATGCCGAAGGTGGTGCCGCAGCTGCGCACCATCACCCTCGGCGGGGCCGTCACCGGCCTGGGCATCGAGTCCTCCTCGTTCCGCAACGGGTTGCCTCACGAGTCGGTGCGCGAGCTCGACATCCTCACCGGCGACGGGCGGGTGGTCACCGCCACACCGGACGGTGAGCACGCCGCACTGTTCGCCGCCTTCCCGAACTCCTACGGCACGTTGGGGTACGCCACCCGACTACGCATCGACCTCGACCCGGTGCAGCCCTACGTCGTGACCCGCAACGTGCACTTCGGATCGCTGGAGGACCTGACCGAGGCCATCGGCGAGATCGTCACTCACCGCACCTGGCAGGACGAGCCGGTCGACTTCCTGGACGGCGTGCTGTTCGCGGGGTCACCACCCAGCACCGAGGCCTACCTGGTGCTGGGCCGCTGGTCGGACGACGCCCACCTGGCGACGCGGCTGTCGGATTACACCGGCCAGCGGGTCTACTACCAGTCGCTGCAGCGCCGTCCGACCGATGCGCTGACCGTGCACGACTACCTGTGGCGCTGGGACACCGACTGGTTCTGGTGCTCGAAGGCGTTCGGCGCCCAGCACCCGACCCTGCGCCGGCTGTGGCCCGCCGCCTGGCGCCGCAGCGACGTCTACCACCGCATCGTCGGGCTGGAGAACCGCTATCACGTGGCCGCGGCGATCGATGCGCGCCGCGGGCTGCCGGCGCGCGAGCGCGTCGTCCAGGATGTCGAGATCCCGCTGGACCGGACGGCGGACTTCTTACGCTGGTACCTCGACCACGTCCCGATGACGCCGGTCTGGCTGTGCCCACTGGTCGGGCGCGGCACCTGGTCGCTCTACCCGCTCACCCCGGGGCAGATCTACGTGAACGTCGGGTTCTGGGGCACGGTGCCCATCGCACCCGGGCAGCGCGACGGTGACGTCAACCGGCTGGTCGAGCAGGCCGTCGGCGATCACGGCGGGCACAAGTCGCTCTATTCCGATGCCTACTACGACGAGGCGGACTTCTGGGCCCGCTACGGCGGCGCGGGCTATGCCACCGTCAAGGATCGGTACGACCCCGACCGGCGGTTGCCCGATCTGTTCACCAAGGTGGTCCGCCGGGCCTGACCCCCCACACCGTGGCGCGCTGCCCCTCAACCCCGACGCCTCCTCGGCCGACACCTGAGTCGACACAGATCCTGTGTCCAGGCAGGTGGCTCCGACGAAGGGACGGGCGGGGTGAGGAGCAGCACCGTCTCGGCGCAGCTGGCCCGAGCCGTCCACGTCGGGCGCCAGCCCATCCACGACGTCGCCGGCCGGCTCCAGGCGTACGAGCTGCTGTTCCGCAGCGCGGAGGACGCGACCTGCGCCCAGGTCGAGGACGCCGACCTGGCCACCACCACCACGATCCTGGCCGCCTTCTCGGAATTCGATGCCCAGGACCTGCTCGGCGGCCTGCCCGGTTTCGTCAACCTCACCCGGACCTTCCTGACCGGTGGCCTGCCGGTGCCGTTCGAGCCCGAAACGGTCGTGCTCGAGGTGCTCGAGACGGTGCAGTTGGACGACGAGGTGCTCACCGGCGTCCGGCAGTTGCGTGAGATGGGCTACCGGATCGCGCTGGACGACTTCATCTACCGCCCCGAGGCCGAGCCCCTGATCGAGATCGCCTCCATCGTCAAGATCGACGTGCTGGGCCAGACCTGGGAGGAGGTGATGACCACCGTCGAGGCCTGCCGCCGACCGGGGTTGCAGCTGTTGGCCGAGCGGGTCGAGGACGCCGTCATGATGCAGCGCTGCATCGACACCGGCTTCACCCTGTTCCAGGGCTATCACCTGGGCCGACCGCAGACCATGACCACCGGCAGCATCGCCGCCGACCACCTGTTGGCCGTGCAGCTGCTCGCCCGGCTCTCCGGGCCGAACGTCGCCATCCGCGAGATCGAGGCGATCATGCGGACCGACCCCGGCATGGTGCTGCGGCTGCTGCGGGTGGCCAACAGCGCCGCCAACGGCCTGCGGCGCACCGTCTCGACGATCACCGATGCGGTGGTGATGATCGGCCTGAAGAAGCTGCGGGCCTGGATGGTGCTGATCACACTGTCGGAGTCGCGCAATCAGGGGGTCGACACCTCCGTCGCACTGACCCGGGCGCAGACCTGCGAGCAACTCGCCCGCCGGTTGGCCTCGCCCGAGGCCCGGCGCAGCCAGCCGCCCCAGGTGCCGCGGGCCGATCCGGAGACGGCATTCACCCTCGGGTTGCTGGACGGCATCGCCTCGACCCTGGGGATCCCCATCCTGGACATGAAGGCCAGCCTGCCGCCGTTGGGTGAGGACCTGGACGCCGCGATGGCCGGTACCCAGAACGGGCTGCGCGTCGTCCTGGACGCCGTGCGCTATTACGAGGAGGGCAAGCTGAACCAGCTCGCGGCCCTCGGTATTCGCACCACGGACGTCGCGGCGTCCTACCTGGCTGCCCTGGCGTGGACCAGCCAGACCGCCGCGGCCGCCAACGAGGTCTGACCCGCCCGAACGGTTGGCTCAGGTGGTCAACAGCCGCATCAGGGCCGGCGCGGTCAGCAGCACGGCAAAAGTCAATGCCAGGACGGCGCCCGGCAGGGTCAGCCGCTCGGCCGCCCGGTTCACCCGGGCCAGGTCCTCGGTGACCAGCGCTGCCCGGATCGCCGCGGACCGGGCCCGCAGCGTCTGATAGACCGCCGCCCCCTCCTCACCGGACAGGCGCATGATGTCGGCCAGATCGGCCAGGGGATTCAGGTTGAGCCGGCCGGCGAGCCGGGCGAGGGCATCCCACGGCGGCACCCCCGACCAGCGCGACCGGGCCAACTCCTCGGCCAGGCGCCGGAACGGCCAGGAGTCACCCACCTCCGCCGCCGACTCCATGGCCTGGCGCGGGCCGGCGCCGGAGAGCCGTTCCAGGGCCACCAGATCGATGTAGGCCCCGAGTGCCCGGGTGAACTCCTCCCGGGCGCGAGTGGCGTCCGAACGCACGTTGTACTCGGGCAGGAAGCTCAGCGCGATCGCGGTCAGCACCGACGCCACCCCGGTGAACGCCCAGGGAAGCCTGACGCCGACGAGCATCACCAGCGTGCCCGGCAGCAACGGGAAGACCAGCCCGAACAGGGCGTAGAGCAGCTTCTGCCCGTGAAAGCGGGACGTCGGCATGCCGAGCAGGGCCAGATCGGCCGCCGGGGGTGCGGGCAGGGGCAGGTGCCGGTAGAGCCAGCGGCCCACCCGGTCGGGCACCGCGTCGTCCAGCTCGACGGGTGCCGCAGGGGGAGTCAGGCTGTGCTCGGGGTCCAGGCCGTCCAGGGCCGTGGCCAGGTCGGGGTGTGCCGGGATGAAGCGCCAGGCGATCAGGACGGCGCCCAGTCCGAGCAGCCCACCGGCCAGGGCGGCGAGCGAGGTGGCGGTCATCGCGACGCCCCCGCCGTGGCCGTGCCGTCACGCAAGCCCTCACGCAGGCCTTCACGCACGCCCTCCCGAAACCCACGGCCGATGAAGCGCGGCACCCGGGGCGAGCGGGTCATCAGGCGCATCCAGACCAGGCAGCCGGCGTCCAACCCGAGCAGCAGGCCCAGCAGTAGTTGCCCCACCGGGCTGCGGTAGGGGGCGATGTAGTTGGTGTTGAACGCGAACAGCACCAGCGCGACGAGGGTGATCACGGTGACCCAGCGCACGGTGGCACGCGGCTTGTCGCGGTCGGCCTCGACCTGACGGCGGGTGCGGACGTCGGCCGCCACCGATTCGGCCAGGCTCTCGAGCACGGCGGCCAGGCCGGGGCCGCGACGGCGTGAGGCCAAGACCAACTTGGCGGCGATCAGGTCGCCGGTGGCGTCGTCCAGGTCGTCGGCGAAGGCCCGCAGCGCCTCCTCGGTGGGCCACCGGGCGTGCAATCGGCTGACCAGCGTCGACACCTCGCGGTGGATCGGGCGGGGCGCGGCACGCAACGTCACCATGAGCGCCTGCTCCAGTCCGACGCCCACGGTGAGCACCCCGGCGAGCGAGCGAGCCCATTCCTCCAGCGCCTCGAGTCGGGCGATCGGGGCGCCGCTCGGGGCCGCCAACAGCAACGGCAGTCCCGCGATGGCCAGCGGCAGCAGCGGGACGGCGATCACCCAGCCGGTCGTGATCGCCACGCTCAGCCCGGCCGCCACGCCGACGCCGAGCAGCCACCAGGTACGCCGGGTGACCGTGCTGCCCAGGCCGCCCGTGCCGCCTGTGCCGCCTGTGCCGCCCCACAGGCGAGCGCGACGCGCACGCGCCGGACGAGGCGCCGACTCGGGCACGCGCCGCACGCCGGCCACGATCAGCAGGGGTCCGGCGACGAGCAGCGCCCCACCGAGCGCCGCCAGGATTGGTGTCATAGGCGGATCATTCCGCCCCGATCGGACGCATGGCAGCCGTTTGGCCCGGGCGTTGTCACCAGTGGTTGGGCTAGACCGAGGTGAGGGCCGGGTGAGAGCCGGTGCGACCCGTGCGGGTGCCGGCCCGGTAGGGGTGGGCCATGAACGGCACCGACGGCGTCCGCAGCCACAACGACACTCGTCACGACACCGGCAACGACCCTCGCAGCGCCGAGAACGGCAAGGGCACCGGACGCCTGGGCGCGCGGGCCGTCATCGACCGGGTGATCGATCCCGGGAGCTGGGCCGGCTGGGACGGCGCCCCACTGCCGGTGGCCGCACCGGGCAGCGTGTATGCCGCCGAGCTCGATCGCGCCGCCCGGCGGGCCGGCACGGACGAGGCGATCGTCACCGGCCAGGCCCGCATTCGAGGACGCCGCGTGGCGATCATCGCGGGCGAGTTCGCCTTCCTGGCCGGGTCGATCGGCGCCACCGCGGCAGAGCGGATCGTGCGAGCCTTCGAACGCGCCCGGATCGAGGGGTTACCGCTGCTCGCCGCGCCGTCGTCCGGGGGTACGCGGATGCAGGAGGGCACCCCGGCGTTCGTCGCGATGGTCAAGATCTCGGCCGCGGTGGCGGCGTTCAAGGCTGACGGGCTGCCCTATCTGGTCTACCTGCGCCACCCCACCACCGGCGGCGTGTTCGCCTCGTGGGGCTCGCTTGGGCATGTCACCGTCGCCGAGCCCGGGGCGCTGGTGGGCTTTCTGGGGCCACGGGTCTACGAGGCGTTGTACGGCCAGCCGTTCCCGCCGGGGGTGCAGACCGCCGAGAACCTGCACGCCCGCGGGTTGATCGATGCCGTGCTGCCGGTCGAGCAGCTGGCCGACATCGCCGCTCGCACGCTGAACCTGCTGATGGCCCCCCGCGAGGAGCGGCCGCCGGTGTTCACATTGCCACGCGAACCGCTGCCCACGGTGTCGGCGTGGGAGTCGATCCAGCGCTCGCGACGTCCCGAACGGCCGAGCGTGCGCGCACTGTTGAAGCTGGGCGCTACCGACGTGGTGCCGCTGCACGGCACCAACCAGGGTGAGTACGACCCGGCACTGATGTTGGCGCTGGCCCGGTTCGGTGGCGCGGCGTGCGTCGTCCTGGGTCAGAACCGGCGCGGGCAGAGCGTGGAGCGGCCGCTGTCGCCGTCCGGATTGCGTGCCGCGCGGCGGGGCATGCGGCTGGCTGCCGAGCTGAAGCTGCCGCTGGTGAGCGTGATCGACACGGCGGGGGCGGCGCTGTCGCGCGAGGCCGAGGAGGGGGGTCTGGCCGGCGAGATCGCCCGGTGCCTGTCGGAGTTGGTGACGCTGAACGCACCGACGGTGTGCGTGCTGCTCGGCGAGGGCACCGGCGGTGGGGCACTGGCGTTGATGCCGGCCGACAAGGTGATCTGTGCCCAGCACTCGTGGCTGTCGCCGCTGCCCCCCGAGGGAGCCGCCGCCATCTTGTACCGAGATCCCTTGCGCGCAGCGGAACTCGCTGCGGTCCAGGGGGTCCGGTCCATCGATCTACTCGCTGCGGGGATCGTCGACCGGGTGGTGGCCGAGTATCCGGACGCCGCGGACGAGCCGGCCGAGTTCTGCGCGCGGATGTCCCACGTGCTGGCCTACGAGTTGGGCAAGCTGCTGGGCATGGACCCCTCCCGCCGACTGCGCGATCGATTGGCGCGCTATCGCACGTTGGACGTGGGGATCTCGAACGTCGTGGCCCCGGGAGGTCAGTCCACGAGGGCTGCGACGGCCTCGATCTCCACGAGCTGGTCGGGATAGCCCAACACCGTCACCGCTCTCAGCACCGTCACCGCTCCCAGCACCGCCACCGCTCTTCTGGTGCGCGGCGCTCTTGCTGGGTCCGCTCGTCCACTGCGGGTGGGCAAAGGTGACCGAGCAGCTGCTCTGTGACAGTGATTTCCTTCACAAAAATCGTTGCGCTGGAAGGGTTTCCACTCCGCTGCCGACAGGGGTGATTGTCGGTGGTCGCCCGTAACGTCTGATCCATGGAACCGGAGCAGACACCCACCCCGGACGGCGACCCCGCCGCCGGGAACGGAGACCTGCCCGGCACCCCGGATGGCGACGCCGACGCGGTCGGTGGTGGTGCCTCGCCGATCACGGCGCTCCTGGACGAGGTCTCGGCGCAGGTCCGCTCGTTGCATACCGCGCCCACCCTGACCCTGTCGGATGTCGAGCTGCGCGACGCGCTCATCGCGGTGCACCGGTTGGCGAACCAGGTCGAGGCCGCCACCGTGCACTTGGTGCGGTCGTTGGATGATCGGCCCGAGGCGATGCCGACCTGCGTGCCCGGCAAGGTCGCCGCGACGTTCCTGGTGCACGCGCTCCGGGTCGATCCGGGTACCGCGGCCCGCGACGTCGCCGCGGCTCGTGCTCTGGACCCGGACGGCGCCGGGGTCGGCGTCGATGCCGGTGATGCGGATGCGGCCGGTCTGGGTGGTGCTGGGGTATCGGGGTTGCCGGAGGTCGGGGCGGCGTTGGCTGCCGGGGACATCTCCCGACGTCATGTCGATCATGCGGTCGGGTGTCTGGCCCGCATCGACCGGGACGTGCTGGCGCACGTGGACCCGGACGGGATCTCCGGGATCCGACGGGTGGATGAGTTCCTGGCCGAACAGGCCCGCCAGCATGCCCCGCACGTGTTCCGGCGGCTGTGCACCCAACTCGAAGAAGCGTTGAACCCCGATCAGGGCTTCGACCCGACGGCTCACGAGAAGCGGTTCCTGCACCTGGGCACCGACGCCAACGGGATGCTCATCGGCCGGTTCGCGTTGTCCCCCGCGGACGGATTGCTCGTCCGGAACGTGATCCATGCGTTGAGCAAGCCCACCACGGCCGGCACGACCACCGACGCCGAGGCGGACACCGAGGCGGGTGGGGACGGGCAGGTGCAGGTCGAACTGCCGTTACGTGACCCCAGGACCGCGGCGCAACGCCGCGCGGACGCCTTGACGCAGCTGGCTCGCCTGGCCCTGCACCGCGGCACCGACCCCGACGCAGATCCCGACACCAGCACCGACCACGGCAACGACCACGGCGACGGCACGGTCAGCGGCGACAGCGACGGCGACAGCGACAGCACGGTCAGCCGCGACGGCGACGGCAGAGTCAGCGGTGACGGCAGTGGCAGTGACGAAGATGGCAGGGACGGTGGCCGTGGCCGTGGCGAGGATGGCGGCGGCTCAGCGTCGGCTGCCAAGCCGATGACACCCCAGGCCACCGCGCCCGCCACCCGTCCCGCACCCACCCGGCGCACGCCCACCCCACCACCGTCCACGGGCGTGCACATCTCGTTGATCGCCACCCTCGACCAACTCACCGCCGCCCTCACCCCGCAACCCACCCCTGGGGCCGGGTTGGGCAGCGACCTCGGACCCGGTGGCGGACCCCTACCCCGCCATGTCCTGGCCCAGATGCTCTGCCAGAGCCTGATCTCCCCGACCCTGCTCGACAGCAGCGGAGCCGTCCTGGCTCAAGGCCGAGCCCAACGCCTGGCCACCCCCGCCCAACGCCGCGCCGTGTTCGCCCGAGACCGCGGCTGCATCATCCCCGGCTGCACCGCGCCACCGGACTGGTGCGACGTCCACCACGTCGTGCCCTGGGCTCAGGGCGGCCTCACCGACGTCGACAAGATGGCCCTGGTCTGCGACCGCGACCACACCGGCGTCCACGCCGGGATCTGGACCATCACCATGATCAACGGCGTGCCCTGGGTCATCCCACCGGTCTGGATCGACCCACTCCAACGACCACAACGCAACACCCTGCACGACGACGAACACGCCGCCCACCGGCTCGCCCGACACCTGGCCCAGCAACTCGAACTCGATCTGAGGGACGACCCGCCATGACCACTCGCCGGCCGAGGTGCCAGGAGCTAGCGCAGCCTGGCCGCTGCCGCCTGGGCGTACCCGGCCAGGTCGAAGCCGTGGTCGGCCAGGGCGCGGTACTCATCCGGCAGCACCCCGGGCACGCCGCGCCGGAACACATGGGTGTGGGCCGGGCCATCCTCACCGGGCTGCACCGCGACGATCTCATCGACGTAGCGGCGCCGTATCGGTTGCCCCAGGGCATCGGTGCGCACCTCGAGCGCCAGGTGCACGATGAGGTCGATGTGCTCGGCCACCACCCGCTCGGCGTAGTCGACGGTCACCTGCGGGCCGGCCTCCAGCGCACACGTCACCAGCTTGCGAATCGCCCCGACCGCGCTGGCGGCATGGGTGGTCGACATCGACCCGGCACCGGACTGCATGGCCTTGAACATGGCCAGCACCTCGCGGCCACGCACCTCACCGACGATCTGCCGGTCGAGATTGAACCGGAACGAGTCGTACAGACAGTCGTCGAGCGTGATCTCACCCGCCTGGCGACCGTCCGGGCCGCGCTCACCCGAGCCGGGCCGCGCCTCCCAGGCGGTCACCGTGCTGGCGCGGTCGGGCAGCTCGTGCAGGAACAGCTCGTACTCGGTCTCGAACGTGCCGATCCGCTCCCAGGGCGGCAGCTCCTCGGCGAGTGCCCGGATCATCGTGGTCTTGCCGGCGCCCTGCGAGCCCGAGACCACCACCGACCGCCGGGTCCTGATGGCCGCGGCCAGGAACGAGGCCATCAGGGGCGTCAGCATGTCGCGATCGACCAGATCGTCGAGGGTCACCCGGCGCAGCCGGTGCCGCCGGATCACCACGACGGGGCGCGGGGTGATCCAGGCCGTCGCGGCCAGGCGCGCACCGCCGTCCAGGGTCAGGTGAAGGCTGGGCCGGGACGGACTGAACGGGCGGGCGTTCCCGCTACTGCGCGAGGCGATGAACGCCAGGAAGTCGAGCAGTTCCTCGTCGGAGTCGGCCACCGGCGGCCCCGGAGCCCGGCTGCCGTCGGCGAAGTGCAGCGTGACCCGGTCATATCCGTTGACCTCGATGTTCTCGACCCGGTCGTCGTCCACCAACGGCTGCAACCGGCCCAGGCCGAACAACGCGTCGTAGACCGCGCGGGCCAGCGCCCGTTGCGCCGGCACGTCGAACGGCATGCCGCCCGTGGTCAGCGCCGAGCGGGCCTGATCCTCGAGCAACTCGACGATGATGGTGCGGCCCAGCTCGCGCTGCCCGACGGCGTCCAGGGCGATGGCGCGCTCGTGCATCGCCGTGGTCAACCGGTCGGAGGCCTTGACCCGCAACGTGTTCACCAGGGTCCAGTCCAATGCCCAGTCCTGCGGCGCCGGTGCGGACGACGCCACGGTGGGCAGCGGTGGTGGCGGTGTCGACGGTGGTGTCGACGGTGTCGAGGGTGACGCTGTCGAGGGTGGCGTATCGATGGCCCCAGCCGCGAACAACGGCAGCGCGCCCAGGTCGACGGCCGATGCGGCCTGCCCCTCGGGCTGCTGCGCCCGGGTCTGGCTCATCCGAGCACTCCGGCGGCGCGACCCGAGGCCAACCGGGCGCGATTCGCCGCAGCGAACACATCGAGCGCCTCCGCAGCGGTCCGCAGCGCCGGCGCCAGGGCACCACGCTGCAACCGGCGCGAGGCCTCCCCGAGATGAATGGCCTGAGCCGAGGCCGGGTCCCACGGCAGCGTGGCCACCGGCGGCAGCCCCAGCACCGACTTGATCTCGGCAGTGCCGAACGGACGCCCCGGCCCGACCAGCAGCAACCCCAGGTGGTGCCCCATCCCCACCGCCGTGAAGCGGTCGAGCAGACTGCGCGCCCACTCCCGGGCCGCCGAGATCGCCGGCAACGTGGCCCGGCAGGTGAGCAGGACGGCGTCCGCGGCGTCCAGGATCGGTTGCGGCGCATGGGCCAACCCGAGCCGGCCGGCATCGACGATCACATCGGTGCCCGAGCCGTCCAGCTCGGCCAGCACCCGGGCCAGGTCCGGCCAGATCGCGGCCACCGCCGGGGCGTGAGTGTGCGAGCGGACCCCCGAGATCAGATCGATCTCGGTGTCCGGCACCCGGATGACCACCTCGGGGATCGCCGCCCTCAGGTCGCCATACGCCTGAGCCATGGCCAGATCGACCAGGCCCCGGTGATGCGGCGGCCGACCGTGGAACCACCCGGCGAGGATCGGCGAGCCTCCGGTCGGGTCGGCGTCCACCAGCAGCGTCGGCCGGGTGCGACTCAAGGCCACCCCGAAGGCCGAGGTCGTCACCCCCGGCGCACCGGAGGCCGAGACGAGAACGGTCAGCGTCATCGCGCCGCAGAATCCAGCACCAGCGCGATGCGTCCGGTCGCGACCAGCGCCGACACCTGGGGGGCCACCTGGGTCGGCACGCTCACGGTCACCAGGCTGTGGCCGTCGGGCGAGACCGACGTCGAGACCACGGTCGCGGCCAGTACGGTCGGCGCCTGGTCGGGCAGCGGCTCCTGCTGCCGTGGCGTGGCCACCACCCTGACCCGGTCACCGGATCGCAGCGGCTGGCCTGGTAGCTGCCCCGGGGAGAGCCACACCCCCACCAGCGACTGCCCGGCCACCGGCAGCGGCTGGGCGTCGAACGAGCCCTGCACCACCAGCCCACCCGCGGGCAGGTCCACCGTCGCGCGTTGCCCCACCACGGACGGCAACTGTCCGGCCGCGATCACCTTCAGCGCGGGGTCGACCGAGATGTTGACCGTCATCAGGTTCTGCTCGGTGATCACCTCGCCGCGATCGACGGCCTCGCGGACGGCGACCACCGGCTGGGTGTGGCCGACCCGGGTGACGAGCCAGGTCGTGATCAGCGCGCCGAGGGCGACCGCGAGAACACCGATCACCAGGAACATCGGGCGACGACGCAACCGTGGCGGACCGGTCAGTCCGGCCGGCCGGGCGGTGGAATCGCGAGCGCCGGACGTCGCAGCAGCCCCGGTCGACCCCGCGGGTCGCGTCGTCCCGTTCGGTGCCGTGGGGGACGGCGCGACGTCGGTCACCTGCTACCCCCGGACCGCCCGCTCACCGGCTCAACCCCTCGAAGATCTCGTCGACCGCCGTCAGCGGCCCACCGTATCGGCACGTGGCGGGAGAATTCGGGGCATTCGATCGAAAGCAGACTGGTCGATGTTGTTGACGGTGTTGCTGTCGGTGCGGCTCTCGGTGTTGCTGCCCGTGAGGACCTCCACCGCACGACCGCCGGCGGCGCCCGTGCGAGGATGAAGCCCGCCGGATCACGACACCGGCCCGACCTGGTCGCGACCGGCGACCGGATCGCAGAGAAGGTTCCTTGGACGAAGGGGAAGTGCCACCGGTGAACGACGCCTCGATCGCGACACTGAAGGCCACGCTGCACACCAACCGCGGCGACATTCGGCTTCAGCTGTTCGGCAACCACGCCCCCAAGACGGTGGCCAACTTCGTCGAGCTCGCCGAGGGCACCCGCTCGTGGAAGGACCCCCGGACCGGGCAGCCCGGCACCGGCCGCTACTTCGACGGCCTCGGCTTCCACCGCGTCATCGCCGGCTTCATGATCCAGGGCGGCTGCCCGCTCGGCACCGGTACCGGCGGCCCGGGCTACGACTTCGACGACGAGATCCACCCCGAGCTGAACTTCGCCCAGCCCTACGTGCTGGCGATGGCGAATGCCGGCAAGCGGATGGGCAAGGGCACCAACGGTTCGCAGTTCTTCATCACCGTCGGCCCGACCCCGCACCTGCAGGGCAAGCACACCGTCTTCGGAGTGGTCGCCGACGCGGCCAGCCGCGCGGTCGTCGACGCGATCGCCGGCACCGCCGTCGACCGCAGCGACCGGCCCGTCGACCCGGTCGTGATGACCAGCGTGACCATCGACCGCGAGTGACCCAACGGCCGCCGTCCGGACCGCCTGTCGGGGGGATGCCCCCGGCAGGCGGTGTTCCGGTGTGCCCGAGGCACCCGGATCGCGAGTCCTACATCCGCTGCCAGCGCTGCGACCGACCGGTGTGCACCGAGTGTCAGCGCTCGGCGCCGGTGGGGTTCCAGTGCGTCGACTGTGTGGCCGCGCAGGCCAAGACGGTGCGCACGGCGCGGACGACGTTCGGCGGCTCGGTACAGCGCAACGGACTCAGCGCCACCACGGCGATCATGGGGTTGTGCGGTGTCGCCTATGCGCTGCAGTGGGTGGGCGCGTTCGACATCACCCGGCAGTTCATGTTCGTTCCGGCCTTCGCCCTGCGCGAACCGTGGACCTTCCTGACCTCGGCGTTCCTGCACTCGCCGAACTTCCTGCTGCACATCGTGTTCAACATGTACGCGCTCTGGCTCGGCGGGCCCTATCTCGAGAGCCTCGTCGGCCGCGCGCGCTTCGTGGCGCTCTACCTGCTGAGCGCCGTCGGCGGATCGGTCGGGCTGTTCCTGTTGGCCACCCCGGGCGTCACCTCGCAGAGCTGGTGGACCGGTGCCGTCGGCGCCTCCGGGGCGGTCTTCGGCCTCTGGGGCGCGATCATGATCTTCAACCGCAAGCTCGGCCGTGACAACGGCGGCATGATCGCCCTGCTGCTGATCAACACCGTGATCGGGTTCTACCCCGGGCTGTCCATCGCCTGGCAGGCCCACCTGGGTGGACTGGTCACCGGGGCGCTCGCCGGCGTCGTCCTGGCGTATGCCCCCCGCGAGCGGCGCACACTCCTGCAGCCGTTCGGGCTGGCGGCGCTCGTCGTCCTGCTGGGCGTCCTGGTGATGCTCAAGGCCGCCACCGTGCCCGACGGACTGATCTGAGCCTCAACCTGAACTGAGCCTCAACCGCCGCTGCCGGTGAAGGTGCCGCCCCCGGACAGCTGGCCCTGCACGTACCGCCAGCTACCGGTCACCGTGCCGGTGCGCGAGATCGTGCCGCTGAACTCCGCCGCTCCCGAGGTGCCCCGCGCGGTGAGGCTCAGCGAACCGTCGCCGGCGATCCGGCCCGAGACGCGACCGATCACACCGGGGTAGGTGCTCGACACGGTCTGCCCGCTCACCCGCCCTGCGGAGTCGACTCGGGCGAGGAACGTTCCACTCTCGGCCCCGGAATAGGTGCCGCGATAGGTGCCGGTGAAGGCGCCCTGCCCGGTGGACGCCGCCGCGGATCGGGTCGGCGTGGGGCGGCCCGGCGTGGTGGCGGCCCCCGCAGTCGACAGCACCGACGGCAGGGTGAGCAGGGGCAGCGCGAAGGTCAGCGTGGCCGCCGGTTTCTCGATCACGACGCACGGCAGTTGGCGCACCTCGCCCCGAGCGAGCGCGCGAATCGGCACCGGGGCGAACCGCACGGGGCTCGCGATCGAGTACAGCTCGAGCGCGACGCCCGAGGGCACCGCCGCCTCGAAACGGCCGTCCGCTCCGGGCAGCCCCATCGTTCCGAACCAGCCGATGCCCCGGACCCCGGCGAACACCATCGACACCGGTTTGCCCTGCGGGTCGACGAAGCACCCCCGCAGGGTGGCCGGTGAGTCGATGACGATGTCGGCGTTCCACACCGTGAAATGCGAGACCGTGCCCTGCAGGGTCCCGTCACCCTGCCGGGTGGCCGATCCGTCGCGCTGCCACACCTGCGCCTGCTCGTCGTAGAACCACAACGGCACGGTGGTGGCCTCGCGCGCCACCGAACTCGGTGGGAAGCGCAGCGTGGCCGGGGCACCCTCACGCAACAGCAACGGCGCGCCGTCCGGATCGGTGAGCGTCGTCTCGATCACGCCCACCGAACGGATCATCCGCTCGGAGCCGTCCATGCCGCGGTAGGGGGCGGGGAACGCCTGCACCCCTTCGGCCGTGTCGGGCGAGAAATAGCTGACATCGGCCGTCACGGTGCCGGCGTAGATCGACCCGTCGGCGCGGGTGAGGGTGCCGGGGGGAATGCGCACCTGCGCGCCTCGGGTGGTGATCGTGGCGCCTGCTGCCGCGGCGAACCGTTTGGTGACCTGGCTGGCGAACAGGCGGATCGGCACGTCGAGCCGGGCGCCTGCGGTCACCGGCACCTCGCGCGCGACGGTGGAGTAGCCGGCATGACGAGCCAGCAGGGTCATGGTCGTGCCCGAAGGCTCGACGGTCAGGGCGAACCGACCGTCCGCCGCGGTGGTGGCCTGCTGCCCGGCGGCGCTGACCAGGGTGCCGGCGAGCGGCGCTCCCCGTCCGTCGCGCACCTCACCGATCAGCGCCACCGACGACACCGAGGCCGACACCGAGACGGACGACGACACCACAGTCCGCGGCGAACTCGCGGTGGCACCCGACGGCACGACGTCCTGGCTGCAGCCCGCCAGACCCACGGCGAGCAGACCGGCAACCGAGCCGGCGAGCCAGCGCGCCGGCAGCGGAACGAGGCGCGTCACGCGACGCAACGGTGCAGGGTTCGGCACAGCGGAGTCCATCCCATCGTGTCGGTCGGGGCACAGGCGGGTCCGGGCCGGGTGCACGGCGCCGGGTCACGGGCATCGCATCCTCCCTCACGCCGGGGGTGGACTGCCGGACAATGCGTGATCACGCCCCTGTCGTGCCCGGGATCTGCGACGTCACGGGTTTCCAACCAGGACGCCGTCCGGGACCCTGGTCCCATGTCCGCCACCTCCGGGTCCACCGCGCCCACGACCGTCATCTTGTTCGGCGCGACCGGGGACCTCTCCCGGCGCAAACTGCTGCCCGGTCTGCTCCATCTGTTCCAGAGCGGCCTGATGCGCAACGTCCAGATCGTCGGGACGTCGCTGGAACCGCACGACCGGGACTCCTTCGTCGAGTTCACCCAGCGCGCCATCCTCGACTTCAGCCGCCATACCGGCGAGCAGCCCGCCGAGTGGGACGACTTCGCGGGCCGGCTGCACTTCGCCCCCGGGCAGGACGGCGCAGCCGGGCTGCGAGCCGTGGTCGAGCAGGCAGAGCGGGCCGAGCAGAACCTCGATCCCGACCGGCGAGCCAACCGGCTGCACTACCTCAGCGTGCCCCCGAAGGCCGCACTGGCCGTCGTCCACCTGCTCGACGAGGCGAAGCTGGCCGAGGGCAGCCGAATCATCATGGAGAAGCCGTTCGGCACCGACCTGGCCTCGGCGCAGGCACTGAACCACGAGTTGCACCAGGTGTTCGACGAGGACCAGATCTTCCGGATAGACCACTTCCTGGGCAAGGAGGCAGCCCAGAACATCCTGGCGTTCCGGTTCGCCAACGGGTTGTTCGAGCCCATCTGGCACCGCAACCACATCGATCACGTCCAGATCGACGTGCCCGAGGCGCTCGGTCTCGAGCAGCGCGCGTCGTTCTACGAGGCCACCGGCGCCTACCGCGACATGGTGGTCACCCATCTGTTCCAGGTGCTGGCGTTCACCGCGATGGAGCCGCCCACGGCGCTCGAGCCGATGGCGATCACCGAGGAGAAGAACAAGGTCTTCCGCTCGATGCTGCCGATCGAGCCGAGCGACGTGGTGCGGGGTCAGTATGTGGGCTATCGCGACATCGACGGTGTCGCAACGGATTCGGAGACCGAGACCTTCATCGCGCTGAAGTGCTACATCGACAACTGGCGTTGGGCCGGCGTCCCGTTCTATCTGCGCACCGGCAAGAAGCTCGCCGAGGGTGCCCGGATCATCTCGATCGCGTTCAAGGAGCCGCCGCGCACCATGTTCCCGCCCGGCTCCGGCGTGGGTGACCACGGGCCGGACCACCTGACCTTCGACCTGGCGGACACGGCCAAGTTGTCGTTGTCGTTCTACGGCAAGAAGCCCGGCCCGGGCATGAAGCTGCAGAAGCTGTCGATGCAGTTCGCCATGCAGGACACCGACTGGGCCGGCTCGGTGCTCGAGGCCTACGAGCGCCTGATCTACGACGCCGCCCGCGGCGACCGCACCCTGTTCACCACCGCCGACGGCATCGAGCGACTGTGGGAACTGTCCTCACCGCTGCTCGAGAACCCACCGGTGGTGCGGCCGTACAGCACGGGCAGTTGGGGGCCGAACCAGATCCACCAGCTGATCGCGCCGTTCGCCTGGCGGTTGCCGTTCGAGCGCACCTGGCGTGACCCGAACGCCATGGGGTCCTGACGCACGTGTTCTGAGAGAACAGCTCTCAGGCGGGGACGCCGTCCAGCCAGGTGCGCACGGCGTCGTGGTAGGCGTCGGGCTGATCGACCATGATCCAGTGCCCGGTGTCGAAACCGCGGACGCCGCACCCGCGCCTGGCCTCGAGCACGTCCAGCCAGTGCGCGGAGTGGAACGAGAACGGCTTGCGCCGTCCGTAACAGAACAGCACCGGCACGGAGTCGAACACGGTGTCGAGCCGGGCCATGCCGCGACGCCCGCCCAAGGAGCCGAGCACCTGGACGGCGTAGGGGTAGTTCTGCTGCCAGCCGATCCGGCCCGCGGGGGTCGGGCAGCCCAACCACCCCGCGATCCGGCGGGTGAGGGCGGTGGCCGGGCGGGGCGCCCGGCGTCCCAGCAGCCAGAGCAGGGCGAGAGGGAGTTGGTAGCCGCCGATCAGGGCCTTCTGCCGCAGGGTGAGGCCGTGCAGATGCGCCGGCGAGCCGGCATCGCCGACGTCGGTCACCACCGCTCGAGCCACCCGCTCGGGGTATCGCCGTGCGTAGGCGGCGCCGAACAGGCACCCCCAGTCGTGCAGCAGCAAGGTCACCGGCTGGTCCGGGCTCACCTGGTCGACGACGGCGGCGATGAGATCGGTCAGCTGGTGCACCGACATCGACCGCGGGGGCAGGTCGACGTCGAAGCCGGGCAGCGTGAACCGGACGCAGCGGTACCCGTCGCGCAGGGCCGCGACGGTGGCGTCCCACAGGGCCGCCGAGTCGGGCCAGCCGTGCAGCAGCAGGAGGGTTGGGCCGCTGCCCTCGACGTGGACCGTCAGACCGTGGATCTCGAGAGTGTCGGCCGGCATCCCCGCACGGTACGGGACCGACGACGGGGTACGACACCGTCGGGTCGGCCGCGTAAGGTCACCGCATGATCGATGCTGCTGCCCTGGACGTGCTCGGCGAGTCCGCCTACGTCCGGCTGACCACCTTCCGCAAGAACGGCGCAGCGGTGCCGACGCCGGTGTGGGTGGTCCGGGACGGCGACCACCTCCTGGTCACCACCAACGCCACGGCGGGCAAGGTGAAGCGGCTCGGGCACACCCCGCGGGTCTCGCTGGTGCCGTGCGACGTCCGAGGCCGGGTGGCGGACGGCGCGCCCGAGCACGAGGCCACCGCGATCGTGATCCGGGACGCCGACCAGCAGCGCCGCCTGAACCAGTTGTTGATCGCCAAGTACGGCATCCAGGCCCGACTGTTGTTGATCGGCAGCCGGATCCGCCGCGCCGAGTCGGCCTGCGTGGACATCTCCCCCGGCACCTGACCCCCGCGACAGACTCCACCCCCAACCCGCTCATGCTCCGCGGGTGACGTCTCGTGCTCCGTGAGGAAGCGCGTCAGCGCGACCTCAGCGGAGCATCGAGTGTCACCTGCGGAGCATGAGCAGGTTCTCGGGGGTTACTTGCCGCCGGCGACGAGCGTGACGGTGATGGGCTTGAAGGCCGCGCCCTTGGTGTCGACCTTCTCGGCCTCCAACTCGGTCAGCGCCTGCTTGACGTACTCCGTCGTGTAGGCGGTGGCCGGCGGCTCCTTGGTGATGATGGTGCTGCCGCTCTCGTTCTTGGTGCCCATGGCCACCGACACGGTCTGCTTCCAGGCTGCGTCATCGATCATGCCGGCGCCGTTCGGGCTCGGCCAGATCAGCTTGTTGATCTCGTTCGCCATCCACAGCTGGTGACTCTGCCCCAGCGTCGACCCGGCCGCCGTCACGATCTTGGCCGCCTCCTCCGGGTTGTCCCGGGCGTAGGCCCACCCCTTGATGGAGGCCTTGATCAGCGCGACCGTCGTCTTCTTGTAGGCCTCGTCGCTCGCCAGCTTGTCGGAGTTGGCCCAGATCGCATCCTGCAACATCGCCGTGCCGACCGTGTTCCAGTCGATCACGTTGAGATCGTCGGCGGTGTAGAGCTTCCCGGTGGCCGGGTTCTTCGTCTCGAGCACCTGCGCATACTCGTTGTAGATCATCGCCTGCGCCGCGTCGATGTCCCCGGCCAGGAACCCGTTCATGTCGAAGGCCTGCTGCACCAGCGAGATGTCACCGACCTGGACGCCGTTCTTCTGCATCCCGGCGAACAGCTCGAACTCGTTGCCGTAGCCCCACGAGCCGACCTTCTTGCCCTTCAGCTGCGCCGGGGAGGTGATGCCGGCCGCCTTCTTCGAGATCTGCAAGGTGCCACTGCGCTGGAAGATCTGCGCCACGTCGGTCACCTTCGCGCCCTGCTCGATCGAGCCCAGCACCTTGGGAACCCACGAGATCGCGAAGTCGACGTCGCCGGCGGCCAGCACATCCTGCGGCACGATGTCGGCGCCACCCTCGACGATGGTCACGTCGAGACCGGCGTCCTTGAAGAAGCCCTTGTCCTTGGCCACGTAGTAGCCGGCGAACTGGCTCTGCGCGAACCACTGCAACTGCAGCTTGACCGGGGTGAGCGTCGCCGCCCCGCTCGACGAGCCGGACGACGCCGCGCTCGTCGAGCCGGAATCGCTCGTGCCGGAGCCACATCCGGCGGTGACGAGCCCGAGCACGACGGCCAGCGCCGCCACGCGGACTCCTCGGTTACCTGAGACACCGAAGACACCGAACACCATGACTATCCTCCTGTAGTGGGCCGGACTGGCTGGGAGAGAGCACCTTTCATCAGCGGCCGGCCCGATGCTCGATGGCCGCCGTCACGCCGTAGAAGATCAGGCCCAGCAGGATCGCACCGAGTACGTACGCCCACGCCAGGGTGTAGTTCGAACTGGACGCCGCCGAGGTGATCGCCTTGCCGAGCCCGCCGACCGGGCCTCCGAAGTACTCCGAGATCAGCGCCGAGATCACCGCAAGGGACGACGCCACCCGCAGACCCGTGGTGATGTACGGCGTGGCGCTGGGCAGGGTCAGGTGCCACGTCGACTGCCAGTGGGTGGCTCCGGCCGCCGCCATCAGGTCACGGTGCACCGCGGACACGTTGGCGAAGCCGCGCAGGGCATTGACGTACACCGGCACGAAGACCGCGATCGCGGCGATGATCTGCCGGGTGGTCTGCGCCCCGGCGCCCATCATCGTGTAGAGCACCGGCGCGAGCGCCACGATCGGGATCACCGACAGCGCCGTCACCACCGGCGCCCCGAGCCGTTCGGTGACCGGCCACAGGTGCCCGATCGCCGCGGCCAGCAACGCCACCACCGCGCCGGTCACCAACCCGATCGCGGCATTGGTGCCGGTCACCTTCATCGCAGTACCGATCGGGCCGATCTTGTCCGCGAAGGCCTGCCCGATCGCCACCGGCGAGGGCAGCACGAACGGCTCGATCGACAGCGCCACCACCGCGCCGTGCCACGCCCCGAGCAGGACGGCGCCCAGCACCAGCGGCGCGAGGACGTGCCGGCTGCCGTCCAAGCCGGACGACACCGCCGACGCAGACCACCCGGATCGCGCAGACCACCCGGATCGCTCGGGTCGCACCGTCGGCGTGCTCATCGGGTCTCGACCCCGCGCGGCCGGTTCGCCGCGCTCGCGCCCCGGTCGTTGTGTTCGTTCTGTTCACTCTGCTCGTTGTGTTCGCTGTGCAGGGCCTCGCGCACCTCGCTGATCGCCGTGAAGAAGGCCTGTTCCTCACGCAATCCCTCGCCCCGCTCGGTGGCGTCGCCGAGGTCGACCTCGATCACCTCGCGGATCTTGCCGGGGCGGGCCGACATCACCACCACCCGATGCGACAGGTACACCGCCTCCGGGATCGAGTGGGTCACGAACACCACGGCTGCCCCGGTCTCGGCGCACAACGCCAACAACTCGGACTGCATCCGTTCGCGGGTCATCTCGTCCAGCGCCCCGAACGGCTCGTCCATCAGCAGCAGCCGCGGGCTCTCGGCGAACGAGCGAGCGATCGCCACCCGCTGCTGCATGCCGCCGGAGAGCTGATCCGGGTAGTGGTCGGTGAACTCGCTCAGCCCGATCATCTCGAGCAGGTGCGCGATGCGGGCGTCACGGATCGCCTTGTCGGCGCCGTGCAACTGCAGCGGCAGGTCGATGTTCGCCCGCACCGTGCGCCAGGGCAGCAGCCCGGCCTGCTGGAAGGCGATGCCGTAGTCGTGGTCGAGCCGGGCCTGGTGCGGGGTCTTGCCGAACACCGAGATCGAGCCGGACGTCGGGGTGTCCAGGTCGGCGATCAGGCGCATCAGCGTGCTCTTGCCGCAGCCGGACGGCCCGATCAGCGACACGAACTCCCCCGCCGCCAGGGTCAGGTCGACGCCCTCGAGCGCATGCACCTCGCCCGAGCCGCGGCGTCCGCTGAACAGTCGGCTCACCGACTCGACCCGGACGGCGTCGCCGGCCTCAGCCACCCCGCCGGCCCCGCTGATCATGCCCGCGCTCACGTGGCCACTTCCCCTCTGCGATAGCGGTGCAGCAACGCGCCGATCAGGCTGACCACCCCGACCGCGACCAGCCCGAGAGCGACCGCGCCGAAGATCGGCCCCCAGGGCTTACCCGGGTCACCCCCGGACGCCGCGGCGTACTCGACGATCAACCGGCCGATGCCGCCGCGCAGCCCGATCGACACCTCGGCCACGACGGCGCCGACCACCGCGTTCGCCGCCGCCAGGCGCAGCCCGGACAGCAGATAGGGCACCGCGGCGGGAACGCGCAGGTGGGTCAGGGTGCGCCACCAGCCGATCGAGTAGGCACGCATCAGCTCCAGATGGGCCGTCTCGGGGGATTCCAGGCCCCGCAACGTGTTCACCGCGACGGGGAAGAACGCCAGGTACGCCGAGATCACCGAGACCGACATCCAGTTCTGCCAGTCCCACGGCCCCAGCGTCAGCTGCGCACCCCACCGGCGCACCAGGGGGGCGATCGCGATCAGGGGCACGGTCTGGCTGAGCACGATCCAGGGCAGCATCGCCGACTTGGCCACCCGCAGCCGCAACATCACCAGGGCCAGCGCCACCCCGATCAGCACGCCGAGCAGCCAGCCGACGGTCGCGATGCCCAAGGTGAACGTCGCCGCGTCGAACACCGCGCGCCACAGCGGCGGCGATCCCTTCACCGACGAGACCGGCTCGGCGAGCCGGCCCAGCATCGTCCACACGTGCGGCATGGCGAGTTCGCTGGTGCGCGGCAGCACGGTGCGCCCACCCAGGACGACGCCCCTCTCGGGGCCGATCAGCTTGTAGCCCTCCCAGAGCAGGGTCGGCAGCAGCACTCCACCCACGCCGTACCCCAGCGCGCGCAGCCGCCGCGACGTCGGTGATGCAGGCGATCTCAGGTCGGCGCTCATCCGATCGGCCCGCTCACAGCTTCGCCGTCACCACGTCCGCCAGGGCGGGGATCACCGTGGTGCCGTACGAGCGCATGGTGGCCTCGTTGTCGTCGTGCTGGATGTAGGCGGCGAACTGGTCGACCCCGATCGCCTCGAGCGCCCGGAGCTTCTCGATGTGTTCGGCCGGGGTTCCCAGGATGCAGAACCGGTCGACGATCTCGTCGGGCACGAAGCTGGCGTGGGTGTTGCCGGGGCGGCCGTGCTGGTTGTAGTCGTAGCCCTGCCGGCCGGCGATGTAGTCGGTCAGGGCCTTCGGCACGGCAGAGCTCTGACCGTACTTGGTGACGATGTCGGCCACGTGATTGCCCACCATGCCGCCGAACCACCGGCACTGGTCGCGCATGTGCGCCAGGTCGGTACCGACGTAGGCCGGGGCGGCGACACAGAACTTCACCGCCATCGGATCGCGCCCGGCATCGCTGGCCGCCGTCCGGACGGTCTCGATCATCCACGAGGCGATGTCGACGTCGGCCAACTGCAGGATGAACCCGTCACCGACCTCGCCGGTGAGCTGTAACGCCTTGGGGCCGTAGGCGGCCACCCACACGTCGAGGGTGGACCCCTTGCTCCAGGGAAAGCGCAGGATCGAGCCGTTGTACTCCACCGACCGTGAGTTGGCCAGCTCACGGATCACGTGGATCGCCTCGCGCAGCGTGGCCAGCGTGGTCGGTGCCCCGTTCACCACGCGCACCGCCGAGTCGCCGCGCCCGATGCCGCAGATGGTGCGGTTGCCGTACATCTCGTTGAGCGTGGCGTGGATCGAGGCGGTGACGGTCCAGTCGCGGGTGGCCGGGTTGGTGACCATCGGGCCGACCTTGATCTTGCGGGTCTCCTCCAGGATCTGGCTGTAGATGACGTAGGGCTCCTGCCAGAGCAGGTGGGAGTCGAAGGTCCACACGTAGTCGAAGCCGTAGGACTCGGCCAGCTTGGCCATCGCGACCGTGCGGGCCGCGGGCGGGTTGCACTGCAGTACCGCGCCGAACTCCATCGCGACCTCCTCCTGTGTGCCCGGACTGTGATCTGCTGGACGAGGGCTAGACGAGGTACTGACTCAGACCGCGTTTGACGTAGCGCCCGTGCCCCTTGCTCTCGTGGTACTCACCGTTCTCGATCAACACTCGGCCCCGGCTCATCACGACGTCCACGTGCCCGTCGATCTCGAACCCCTCCCACGCGGAGTGGTCCATCGCCATGTGGTGGGTCTTGCCGTACCCGATCGAGGTGTGGCCGTTCGGGTCGTAGACCACGAGGTCGGCGTCCGCGCCGGGGGCGATCACGCCCTTGCGCCCGTACAGGCCGAACATTCGCGCCGGCGTGGTCGAGGTGACCTCCACCCACCGCTCCAGCGAGATCTGGCCGCTGACCACGCCTTGGTACAGCAGGTCCATCCGGTGCTCCACCGACCCGATCCCGTTGGGGATCTTCATGAAGTTGCCCAGGCCGAGCTCCTTCTGGTCCTTGAAGCAGAACGGGCAGTGGTCGGTCGAGACCATCTGCAGATCGTTGGTGCGCAACGCCTGCCACATCGAGTCCTGGTGGCCCTCGGCGCGCGAGCGCAGCGGCGTCGAGCACACCCACTTCGCACCCTCGAATCCGGGCGCCCCGAGCTGTTCCTCCAGCGAGAGGTACAGGTACTGCGGGCAGGTCTCGCCGAACACGTTGGCGCCGCGGTCGCGCGCCGTGGCCAGTTGCGCCACAGCCTGTTTCGCCGAGACGTGGACGACGTACAGCGGCGCGCCCGTCAGGTCGGCCAGCATGATCGCCCGGTGGGTGGCCTCCTCCTCCATCTGCCAGGCGCGGGCGATGCCGTGGTAGTACGGATCGGTCTTGCCCGCGGCCACCAGCTGCTCGGCCAGCACGTCGATGGCGATGCCGTTCTCGGCGTGCATCATCGTCATCAGCCCGGTCTCGGCGCTGATCTGCATCGCCTTCAGGATCTGCCCGTCGTCGGCGTAGAAGACGCCCGGGTAGGCCATGAACAGCTTGAAGCTGCTGACCCCCTCGTCCAGCAGGCGCGGCATCGAGGCCAGGGCGTCGGCGTCCACGCTGCCGATGATCTGGTGGAACCCGTAGTCGATGGCGCAGTTGCCCTCGGCCTTGGCATGCCAGGTGGCCAGGCCGTCGAGCACCTGGACGCCGGGGGTCTGCAGCGCGAAGTCGACGATGGTGGTGGTGCCACCCCAGGCAGCCGCCCGGGTACCGGTCTCGAAGGTGTCCGAGGCGGCGGTGCCACCGAACGGCAACTCCATGTGGGTATGGGCATCGACCCCCCCGGGGATCACGTACTTGCCCGCGGCGTCGATCACCCGATCGGCGCCCGCCGCGAGATCGTGACCGAGCAGTGTCGAACCGGGGGCCAGGACGGCGACGATGCGCTCGCCGTCCACCAGGACGTCGGCGGCGACCCGGCCGGTCGCCGAGACGACGGTGCCGCCGGTGATCAGAGTGGTGCTCACGTCAACCCCTCCCTCACGGAGCCACGATCGGGCCATAGGCGTCGGGACGGCGGTCTCGATAGAACTGCCAGTCGGCGCGCACCTCGCGCACCAGGCTCATGTCGAGGTCGCGCACCAGCATCTCCTCATCGGTACTGGTGGCCACCTCGCCGACGTAGTTGCCGCGCGGGTCGGCGAAGTAGGAGGTGCCGTAGAAGTCGACCGCCTGCTCACCGAACTCGCCGGTCTCGGCGCCGACCCGGTTGGGCACGCCGACGAAGTAACCGTTGGCGCCGGCGGCGCAGGTCTGCTCCAGCTCCCACAGCCGGTTCGACAGGCCCGGCTTGGAGGCGTTCGGGTTGAACACGATCTGGGCGCCGTTCAGGCCGAGCACCCGCCACCCCTCGGGGAAGTGCCGGTCGTAGCAGATGGTCACGCCGATCTTGCCCACGGCGGTGTCGAACACCGGCCAGCCCAGGTTGCCGGGGCGGAAGTAGAACTTCTCCCAGAACCGGTCCACGTGCGGGATGTGGTTCTTGCGGTACTTGCCGAGGAAGGTGCCGTCGGCATCGATCACGGCGGCGCAGTTGTACAGGACGCCGGGCTGCTCCTCCTCGTAGACGGGCAGCACCATCACCATGTGGTGTTCGGCGGCCAGGGCGGCGAACCGTTCGGTGGTCGGGCCGGGCACCGACTCGGCGTAGTCGTAGTACTTCTTGTCCTGCACGATGCCGAAGTAGGGGCCGTAGAAGAGCTCCTGGAAGCAGATCACCTGCACGTTCTGGGCGGCCGCCTGCCGCACCAGACCCTCGTGCTTGGCGAGCATGGACTCCTTGTCGCCGGTCCACTTCGCCTGGGTGATGGCTGCCCGAACGATCGACATGATCTGCCCTCCGTGCTGCTGGCGGGAACGGCGCTTACGGTGTCGCGCGAACATTTCAGGACGATTTCCGCAGTGTCAAGGGTGTGGACCACCCGCCACTCGATCGTGACCATCGGCGGGCGGCTGTCCAGTGGAGGTGAGCGGCGCCTCCCAGCAGGCCGGACAGGCTTGTCCACATGGTTACTCACACCTGTGTAATTCCAGGTCTGTGACTTCCCACAGGCTGTGGTCAACCCTGTGGATGTACGGGAACGCACGACTGCCCGGCCACGCACGAGGGCGTGGCCGGGCAGCGACACGTGGTGCGAAGGGGACCTGCGGCTCAGCGCCAGCGGGTGGTCATCACGAACCCGGCCATGACGATGCCGAACCCGATCCCGAGGTTCCAGTAGCCGATGCCCGGCACCGGGTAGCGGAACTCGGCCAGGTAGCTGACGACGAGGTAGATCAAACCCAGCACCAGCAGTCCCACCATCACCGGGACGAACCAGCGCGCGTTCGGCTTGGGTGGGGCCGCCTTGGCCGATGGCGGGGTGAACGGCGCCTTGCGGCGAACCCGGGACTCGGGCATGTCAGGCTCCTCGACCGGACGCGGGTGCACGCCGGTGTCGATCACTCGTGGGATGTGTGCTCTGGTGATTCCATCTTCGCGTACCTAGCGTAAGCGGCCGAAGCGATCCTCGAGGCAGGAGGTGCACGGACCGATGGTGGCGAGCCACGAATCGAGCCACGAATCGAGCCAGGAATCGACCCCGGAATCGAGCCAGGAATCGACTCCACGCCGTGCACACCGGTGGCCGCTCGCGGCCGTGCTGCTGCTGGCCGGGCTGCTGTTCTCCACCAGCGCCCACGAGGCGCAGCACGGCACCCCACGCACCGATCGCGTCGACAGCACGGCGCTCTACACCCCCGAACAGGCCCGCGGGCAACAGGCCGCCGACCGGGTCGCCCGGCTGACCCGCCAGATCGACGGCCTCACCGCCGCCGAGGGCCGCGCCAACGGCACGGTCGCCAGGCTGCAGGCCGAGGTCGCCGCCCTCGCGCAACCTGCCGGTCTGACGGCGCTGCGGGGTCCGACGCTCACGGTGACCCTGGACGACGCCCCCGCAGGCCGGGTGCGCGAGGGCTTCCGCGCCGACGAGCTCGTCGTCCATCAGCAGGACCTCCAGGCCGTGGTCAACGCGCTGTGGGCGGGCGGCGCCGAGGCGATCACCCTGATGGGACGGCGGATCATCGCCACCACCGCGGTGCGCTGTGTGGGCAACACGCTGTTGGTGCAGGACACGCTCTACTCGCCGCCCTACGTGGTGGTTGCCCTCGGCGACCCCGAGGCCCTGCGGCGCGGTCTGGACACCTCGCCGGAGGTCGGGGTGTACCGCGAATACGTGCGCCAGGTCGGTCTCGGCTACGACGTGCGCGACGGCGGGATCCAGCAGGTGCCCGGCTACACGGGCGCCCCGCGACTCGATCACGCGCGGCCACTGCCCTAGTCGTACCCGAGCCGGCGGACCGTCACCGAACAGCGGGAACTGACACGATGGAGGCGTGAGCGAGCGCACCCACAGCACAGACACCCCCGCCGTCCGGATCCTCGTGGTCGACAACTACGACAGCTTCGTGTGGACGATCGTCGGCTACCTGGCCCAGCTCGGCGCGAGCTGCGACGTCCGGCGCAACGACGAGGTGGGTACGGCGGACGCCGCCGGCTACGACGGCGTGCTGCTCTCGCCCGGGCCGGGCACGCCGGCCGAGGCCGGGGTCTGCCCGGCGATGGTCGAGTACTGCGCCGCGCACGCCCAGCCGATGCTCGGGGTGTGCCTGGGCCATCAGGCGCTCGGCGAGGTGTTCGGCGGCACCGTGACCCATGCCCCCGAGCTGATGCACGGTAAGACCTCGCAGGTCTTCCACACCGGGCACGGGGTGCTGAGCGGCCTCGATTCACCGTTCACCGCGACCCGGTACCACTCCCTGGCGGTGGTCGCCGACACGGTGCCGGACTGCCTCGAGCTGACCGGCTGGACCAGCGACGGCGTCGTGATGGCGCTGCAGCACCGCGAGTTGCCGCTGCACGGCGTGCAGTTCCACCCCGAGTCGGTGCTCACCGAGGGCGGTCACCGGCTGCTCGCGAACTGGCTCGCCCAGTGCGGTTCGCCGGACGCCGTGGCCCGTTCCGCCGGGCTGGCCCCCCTGGTCCGCCGCTGACGTTCAGCTCGACGATCAGCTCGACGATCAGCTCGGTGCCGGGCTCGGCTCCGGCCCCGGGGACGCCCCGTCCGAGGGGGTGTCGGTCGGCGGCACCTCGGTTGGTGGTGGGGACGCCTGCGCCGCAGCCACGTGCAGCGTCACGTTGCCACTGCCGCGTTGCAGCTTCTCGCCCTTGGCCGGCTCCTGGCGGATCACCGTGCCCACGGGCTGGTCACTCGGCTCGGGCACGACGTTCACGTTGAGGTTGAGGTCGTTGAGGATCGCCTGGGCCTCGGTGAGGGACTTGCCCGTCACGTCGGGGACGTCCACCATCCCGCTGGAGATCAGCAGGGTGACGCCCGAACCCTTGGCCACGGACTTGGTGGCCTTCGGATCGGTACCGGCCACCTTGTCCTTGTCGATCTCCGCATTGTCCACCGACTTGGTGCCTGCCACCGTGAGTCCGGCCTTCTTCAGCTCGGCCTCGGCCTGCTCGCGGGTCATGTCCTTGACGTCGGGCACCTGCACGGTCGACGAACCGGTCGAGATGGTCAGCGTGACCGAACTGCCCTCGTCGACCCGCACGCCACTGGCAGGGTCCTGGTCGATGACCGTGTCGGGCGGCACCGTGTCGCTGGCCTGCTCGACCGACGCCACGGTCAGCTTCGCCTCGCTCAGCTTGGCGACGGCCTCGGTGCGGGTCAGGCCCTTCACCGGGGGCACGGCGACCTGCTTGATGGACGTCCCGAGCATGGTGTACGCCAGGTAGGCCACGGCGGCGAACACCGCCACGACCACCAGCCCGAGCAGCACGTAGCCGACGTTGCGGCCGGCGCCCCGTGAGGTGCCGCGTCCGTTGGGGCCGTTGGGGTCGTAGCCCTGCAGCTGCGGGTCGGGGTAGCGGGTGTCGTACCCGGCGTACCCGTTGTCGTAGTCGGAGCCGTACCCGGTCGGCGGCGGCGGCAGTTGGGTGGCCAACGGCCGCGTCGGGCCCGCCGAACCCGCTGCACCTGCCGGGCCGGGCGGACGGGTCATCGCCTCGGTCGGCGCGTAGGCCCCGCGATCGTCGCCGCCGCGCCCGCCCCCGACCGCCATGGCGGGAGCCCCGACCGGACGCCCGGCGCGCACGTTCTCGAGGTCGGCCCGGAACTCGGCGGCGTTCTGGTACCGGGTCTCACGGTCCTTCGCCAGCGAGTGCAGCACCACCCGGTCGAGGTTCTCGCTGATGGCGGGGTTGAGCGAGCTCGGCAGCGGCGGGGCCTCCCGGACGTGCTGGTAGGCCACGGCGACCGGTGAGTCGGCGACGAACGGCGGTCGACCGGTGACCAGTTCGAAGAGCAGGCACCCGGCGGAGTAGAGATCGCTGCGGGCGTCGACGGTCTCGCCACGGGCCTGCTCGGGCGACAGGTACTGCGCGGTGCCGATCACGGCCTGGGTGGCCGTCATGGTGTTCGAGACGTCGGCCAACGCCCGCGCGATGCCGAAATCCATCACCTTGACGTCGCCGTCCGGGGTGAGCATGACGTTGGCCGGCTTGATGTCGCGGTGCACGATGCCGGCGCGGTGGCTGTACTCCAGCGCCGACAGGACCCCGCTGGTCAGTTCGACGGCCTGCGAGACCTGCAAGGGCTGCCCGTCGCGCAAGAGTTCGCGCAAGGTCCGGCCCTCGACGTACTCCATCACGATGTACGGCAGCGCGATCAGGCTGCCCGCGGCGTCCACCAGCTGTTCTTCGCCGGTGTCGTACACCGCGACGATCGCCGGGTGGTTGAGCGAGGCGGCCGACTGCGCCTCGCGACGGAACCGCGCCTGGAAGATCGGGTCCCGGGCCAGATCGACCCGCAACAACTTGATGGCCACCACCCGCCCCAACCGGGTGTCGCGGCCCAGGTGCACCTCGGCCATACCGCCACGGCCCAGGAGATCGCCCACCTCGTAGCGATTGCCGAGCACCCGCGGGTTGTCACTCATGGCTTCTCCTGGACGAGCGCGGCACCCAATCCACCGGCGGCGGGCGAGGACGGGGGAGGGACGCTCGCCGTGGGCGAGACCGGCACCGACGGGGTGGTCGGCGGCGGCGTGGTCGGATCAGGACTGGTCGGCCCGGGGCTCGACGGTGCGGGGCTGGACGGCGCCGGCGAGCTCGGCCGCCCGCTGGACGGCGGCGCGCTGGTGGGCACGCCCGAGGACGGCGCCACCGACGGCGAGCGGCTGGGGCGGGAGGACGACTTGCGCCCGGTCGGGGTCAGCGAGCCGGTTTGAGACGTCGTGGGCAGCAACGAGGGCGTCTGGGCTCCGGTGACCTGGGACGTCGGCGTCGCGTCGGTGACGTCGACCGGACCACCCGGGTCCTCGGTGGTGGCGACGATCAACACCACCACCAGCACGATCACGCCCAGCAGGCCCCCGATCAGCAGCCAGGTCGGCGAGATCTTCGGCCGCCCGTCGCGCCGTCGTCCGGTGTTCGGTCCCGGCGGCCGCGAGCCGGCCGCCGCACCGCCACCGGCGCGGCGGGTCGCCGGCAGGCCCTGGGGGGCGGTGGGAACGCTCGGCCACCCGCCCGGCCGGGGCGCGGCAACGGTGTCGGCAGCACCCGGCGTGACCCGGGTCGGAGGTGCCCCGAGGCCACCGGCGATCGGTGACGATGAGGCCGGCGACGGTGCGGTCGGCGGGGCACTGTGCCGTCCAGCGCGTGAGGCGGCCACGCCGTCCGGCCCGATCATCGGCGCCTGCGCCGAGTGGACGTGCCGGTGGTGCGCGGTGCCGTCCTGGCGGGACCCACCGATGTCGGCCAGCGCCGTCGGGTCGTGGGCGAGCAGCTTCTCGAGGGCGATGGCGAACAGCTCGGCCGACCGCACCCGATCGGCCGGGTCCTTCTCCATGGCGGCATCGACGGCAGCCACGACGTCCGGCGGGATGGTGCCGGGCAGCGGCGGCGGCTGCTGACTCAGATGGGCCGTGGCCACCAGCACCTGGTTGTCGCCCTCGAACGGTCGATGACCGGCCAGGCACTCATAAGCCACCACACCCAGGGCGTACACGTCCGACAACGGGCTGGCGTCCAGACCCCGGGCCAGCTCGGGGGCCAGGTAGTGGGCCGTGCCCATCACCTGTCCGGTCATGGTGAGCGGCTCGTGGTCGACCGGACGCGCGATGCCGAAGTCGGTGACCTTCACCCGGCCCTCGGGCGTGACCATCAGGTTGGCGGGCTTGACATCGCGGTGGATGACACCCTTGGCGTGGGCGGCGTGCAACGCGCGGGCGGCCTGGGCCAGCAGCGCCAAGGTGCGCTCGATGCCCAGCGCACCCCGGGTCAGGATTGCCGAAAGGGCTTCTCCTGGAACGAGTTCCATCACCAGGTAGGCGATGCCGTCGCCCTGCACCGGGTCGGCGGACGGCGACACGCCGTCCGGCCCGACGGTCGTCTCGCCGTAGTCGAAGACCGCGGCGATGCCGTTGTGCGGCAGGCTGGCCGCGGTGCGCGCCTCGGCCCGGAACCGCTTGCGGAAGGCCTCGTCCTCGGCGAGCTCGGCGCGCAGGATCTTGACCGCCACCGACCGGCCGAGACCCTCGTCGGTGGCGCGCCACACCTCGCCCATGCCACCGACCGCGATCCGTTCACTGAGCCGGTAGCGACCATTGATCCGCGTCCCCGCGCGCACGCTCACTGGCTGATCACCGCCTCCATGACCTTCTTCGCGATCGGGGCCGCCACTCGGCCACCCGACGCCTCGTCTCCGAGCGTTCCACCGTCCTCCACGATGACGGCCACGGCGACCTGTGGATCATCCGCAGGGGCGAACGCGGTGAACCATGCGTTCGGTGGCCGCTTGCGTCCCTGGGCATCCTTGCCCTGCTCGGCGGTGCCGGTCTTGCCCGCCACCCGGACGCCGTCCAACTGGGCTCGGGTGCCGGTACCGGAGGAGACCACGGCCTCCATCATGTCGGTCAGCTTCTCGGCCGTGCCCGTCGAGACCGCCCGGCCCAGCTCCTCGGTCTGCGGGCGCGACATCACGGTCAGGTCCGCCGCCAGGATCCGGTTGACCAGGCGCGGCTTCATCACGATGCCCCGGTTGGCGATCGCCGCCGAGACCATGGCCATCTGCAGCGGGCTGACCCGGACGTCGAACTGGCCGATCGCCGACTGGGCCACCTGGGCAGGGCTCGGGTTCTCGGGGAACTGGCTCGGGGTCACCGTCAGCGGCATCTTCAGGGGCTGACCGAAACCGAACTTCGTCGCCTGCTCACGCAGCGCCTCGCCCCCCAGGGCCATACCGACCGAGCCGAACGCGGTGTTGCAGGAGATCCTCAAGGCATCCTTCAAGGTGATCTTGCCGCTGGGTGAGCAGGCGCCGGAGAAGTCGTTGGGCAGGGTGGTCTTGGTCTGGGGCAGGGTCAGCTGGGCCGGGCCGTCCACCTCGGTGTCGAGCTCGTAGTCACCACTCTCCAGGGCAGCGGCGGCCGTGATCAACTTGAAGGTCGATCCGGGCGGGTAGAGCCGGCTCGCGATGGCCCGGTTCTCCAGCGGGCGGCCCTCGTCGTCGTTCAGGGCGGTGTAGGCCTTCTTGACCGCTGCTGTGTCGTGGGAGGCCAGCCGGTTCGGGTCGTAGGCGGGCTTGCTCACCATCGCCAGGATGTCGCCGGTGCGCGGGTCGAGCGCCACCACGGCGCCTCGCTGATCGCCGAGGGCGTCCCACGCCGCCTGTTGCGCCTTCGGCTGGATCGTCAGCTCCACCGTGGCCCCCTGGGCGGGCTTGCCGGTGAGCAGGTCCTGGATCCGCCGGACGAAGAGCTGATCGGCTGTGCCGGACAGCAACGAACCCTCGGCCGCCTCGATGCCGGTGGCACCGTAGACGATCGAGTAGTAGCCGGTGACGGCGCTGTAGAGCGGTCCATCGGGGTAACTGCGCTGGTAGGTGTAGGCGTCGTCCACCGCTTTGGACACGGCGATCTGACGCCCGGCCAGGATGATCGGTTGCCGTTCGCGGCCGAAGTTCTTGTACAGCGTCCGGGCGTTCCCGGGGCGGGCATCCAGCCACGAGGCCCGCACGAACTGCACATAGGTGCCGGCGCCGAAGAGCAACGCGAACAACACGGTGACCACGGTGGCCAGGCGGCGCAACGGGGTGTTCATGCCGGCACCACCTCCGTCGGAGCCGTGTCCGGCGAGGGCGCCGGCGGTCGGCGGGCCGAGTCGGAGATCCGCAACAGCAGGGCGACGATGATCCAGTTCGACAGCAGCGACGAGCCGCCATAGGCCAGGAACGGAGTGGTCAGGCCGGTCAGCGGGATCACCCGGGTGACGCCCCCGACCACGACGAACACCTGCAGCCCGAGCGAGAAGGCCAGCCCGGCCGAGAGCAGCTTGCCGAAGCCGTCGCGCACCCCGATCGCGGTCCGCAGGCCTCGCTCGACCAGCAGCAGGTAGAGCATCAGGACGGCGAACAGTCCGGTGAGCCCGAGCTCCTCACCGATCGAGGTGATGATGAAGTCGCTCTCGGCGAACGGGACGATGTCGGGCCGGCCCATGCCCAGCCCGGTGCCGAGCAGGCCCCCGCTGGCCATGCCGAACAGACCCTGCTGCAACTGGTAGGCGGGCACCGACGGGTCGAAGGTGTGCAGCCAGGCGTCCACCCGGCGGGCCACGTGCGAGAACACCAGGGACGCCACGTAGGCGCCGCCGACGAACAGGCTCAGGCCGATCACGATCCAGCTGGTGCGTTCGGTGGCGACGTAGAGCAGTGCCACGAACAGGCCGAAGAAGAGCAACGAGGTGCCGAGGTCGCGCTGGAACACCAGCACACCCAGGCTGACCCCCCAGACCAGCAGGATCGGCCCCAGGTCACGGGCCCGCGGCAGCTGCAGCCCCAACACCTTGCGACCCACCAGGGACAGCGAGTCCCGGGCGATCACCAGGTAGCCGGCGAAGAACACCGCCAGGGCGATCTTGGCGATCTCGCCGGGCTGGAACGACATCGGCCCCAGCCGGATCCAGATCCGGGCTCCGTTGATCTCCTTGCCGACGAACGGCACCAGCGGCAGCAGCAACAACGCGATGGCGGCGGCCATGGCGGTGTAGGTGTACCGGGCGAGGCCTCGGTGGTCGCGCAGCACGATCAGCACCACGATCGCTGCCGCGACGCCCACGGTGGTCCAGGTGAGCTGGCGCAGGGCCATGGAGTCACCCACCTCGCGGCCCTCGGCGAGGTCGAGGCGGTGGATCATCACCAGACCGAGGCCGTTCAGCGCGGTCGCGATCGGCAGGATCACCGGGTCGGCATAGGCCGCCCGAAGCCGCAGGACGAGGTGAACGGTCAGGGCCAGCAGCCCCATGCCGCCGCCGTAGGCCGCCATGTCACCCGGGATCCGCCCGTTGTGGGCGATGCCGACCAGGGCATACGCGCCGAGCCCGATCGCGATGGCCAGCCCCAGCAGGGCCAACTCGACGTTGCGTCGGGTTCGGGTGACGACCGGGGCGACGACGACCATCCATCAGCTCCCGCTCGCGGACGCCCCGACGGTCGCCGGGGTGAGATCACCGCAGTCGAGGTCCGACGGGACCGACGGCGTGGGCGTGGGACTCTCGGACGGCGTCGGCTCGAGGGTCACCGTCGGCGGCGCGTTCAAGGTGGTCGCGGAGGCGGAGGGCAGCGGGACCGTCGGCGTGGGCCGAACAGCGGCCTTGGCCGAACCGGTCACCGCGGGCGTGGCGGCTGCCGTGGGGCTGGGCGTGGGCGCCGGAGGTGTGGGCGTCGGCGTGGGCGTCGGTGTCGGCGTCGGCGTCGGCGTCGCGGTGGCGGCCGCACGCAACGCCAGGCACCGGGCAGCCAGGTCGCGGTAGCGCGCCACGATCTGCTGGGCGCCGTCCAGGGTGTCCGCCGGGATCCCGGCGGTGATCTGATTGCGGGCGTAGTCGGGCAGGTCGACCAGCTTCACGTCGTCCTCGACCATCTTGACCCGCGACAGACTCAGCGGCCCGAGATCCTGCGGCAGGCCGTTGAACACGGCGACCGCCCCCTGGGAGTCCCCGACGAACAACTGGGCGGCGACCCAGCGCCAGGCGCCGAATCCTCCCCCCAGCACCAACAGCAACACCAGCAGGCTGCCGCCGATCACCCGGCGACGGTGACGGACAGGGGTGGTCGGCGCATGTGAGTCCTCCTCGTCGGCGTCGCCGCCGACGGCCGTGAGCGCGGCAGCGCGCTCAGCGGCAGAACCCTGACCCTCACGGCCCTGGGGCAGGCCACGACGCGGTTGGTGCAACGAGGCCGCCCCCACGATGTACGTCGAGAGCTCGCCGTGGGCACTGTCGTCGACGACGTCCGCGACGATGCAGGTGACGTTGTCCGGCGCCCCGGCGCGCAACGCCAGGTGCACCAGGTGTTCGCAGGTGCTGCCCGGGTCGGCCAGCACGGCCATGGTGTCCTGCATGGTCTCGAGACTGACCACACCGGACAGACCGTCCGAACAGAGCAGGTACCGATCACCGATCCGGGCCTCGCGCATCGACAGGTCCGGCTCGACGTCGTCCACGACATCGCTGACCACCCGCATGACCACGCTGCGCTGCGGGTGGATCTCGGCCTCGGCCAGGGTGATCCGGCCCTCGTCGACCAGCGTCTGCACGAAGGTGTGGTCCTTGGTGATCTGCACCAGGGCGCCGTCCCGCAGCAGGTAGGCCCGCGAATCGCCGATGTGGGCCAGCGCCAGCCGGTTGCCCGCGCGCAACAGGGCGGTCACCGTGGTGCCCATGCCCGCCAGGGCCGGCTCCTCGTCGACCCGGTCGAGCAGCTCACGGTGCGCCGCGTGGACCGCCTCCGAGAGGTGGTCCAACGCATCGGCACCGTGCAACTCGTCGTCCAGCGGGGCCATCTCGCCGATGGCCAGGGACGAGGCGACGTCACCGCCGGCGTGCCCGCCCATGCCGTCCGCCACGACCAACAGGTTCGGGCCGGCGTAGGCCGAGTCCTGATTGTTGGAGCGCACCAGGCCGACGTCGGAACGAGCCGCGTACCGCAACGCGATCGCCACTCCGGCTACCTCCGCAACTCGATGGTGGTGCGCCCGATGCGGAAACTGCTTCCGGCATCGAGCGCTGTCGGCACGCTCAGCTTGGTGCGTCCGATGAACGTGCCGTTCGTCGAACCCAGATCCTCCAACATCCAGACCCCATCCCGCAGCGACAACTGGGCATGGCGGTTGGATGCATAGTCGTCCTCGAGCACGAGGGAGCACTCCGGCGCCCTACCGATCACGATCGGCGCCTGGGTCAGCGCGATCGATGTGCCCTTGAGCGACCCCGCAGTGACCAAGAGGTGGCCGCCTGTGGGCGTCCCTCGCGGCGGGGTGCGCGGGGAGAGCGCACCCCGTCCCCGACCGTCCGGTGCGCCGGCCGGGACGGCGGCGCGGGCGCGGCCCAATCGCGAGCGGGTCGAGGCCAGCGGCGTCTCCTTGCGGCGCACCTGGGTGCCGAACAGGTCACGGCGCAGCACCGCCACCACGGCCAGCACCAGGACCCACAGCAGGCCGAGGAATCCCAGCCGCAAGAGGGTGAGGGTGAGTTCGCTCATCGCCCGTCGGTCACCAGTGCCCGGGGCCGCCGCCGGGCGGATGCGGCGGGCTCACCGCATCCAGGTCACCGGCGCGAAAGACGATGCGGGTGCGTCCGATGGTGATCACGCTGCCGTCGACGAGAGTGGTCACCGGGCGCTTGGCACCGTCGACGAAGGTGCCATTGGTCGATCCGAGGTCGATCACCCGGGCGCGACCATCGGTGATGTGGATCTCGGCGTGCCGGCGGGAGACGCCGGAGTCGTCGAGCACCACGTCCGCGTCCGTGCCCCGCCCGATCACCGTCACCGGACGGGAGATCTCGAAGACCTCGTCACCCAGGTCGAGCGTGGGCCGGGCGTGCGAACCCGCCCAGGGAGCGGCAGTCGGCTCGGGCCAGCCGGGTTGAGCCGGCGGCGGCGGGGCAACCCGGCGTCCGGGGGGCAGGTCGGACCCGGGCCCGGGAACGGGGGGTGCGGGGGGTTGAACCGGGGGCGGGCCGGCGGCGCGCCGTCCGGAGGGAACATCACCCTTGGCGGTCCGGCTGCGCACCCGGAACAGACCGGTGTCGAGGTCCTCGGCCTGCTCGAAGGTGACCTTCACCGAACCGGCCAGGTGATAGCGCTGCTGCCGGGCGTAATCGGCCACCACGGCGCTCAGTTCGTCGCCGAGGGCCTCTTCCCACTGGCCCAGTCGCTGATGGTCGGCGGTACCGAGCTCGACCACGAAGGCATTGGGGGCGATGGTGCGGTCGCGGGCCACGATGGCGGCCTTCTCGTCGCACTCGCGTCGCAGCGCGCTGGCGATCTCGACCGGCTGCACCTCGCTGCGGAACGCCTTGGCGAAGGCGCCGTTGACGGCGCGCTCGATGCCCTTCTCGAATCGATCGAGAACTCCCACGCCGCCCACCTCCTTCGGATCGCGGCTCCCACGCAGTCGTCGGACGACGACGGCGCGTGGACCTCCCCTGCCTGCGCGCCGGGCCGACGTGCCGAGGTCAGCGTAACCGCGCGGACGACCCGGCCGCCTCCCCGCGGTGCGGCGAACACCGGCCGAGGATGTGGCCTGGATTACCGTTCGGGATCGACCCCGGGTGCGTGCTAGCCTTTCCACCGCTCGCGCGAGTGGCGGAATAGGCAGACGCGCACGGTTCAGGTCCGTGTGCCCGAAAGGGCATGGGGGTTCAACTCCCCCCTCGCGCACCATGTGGTGCAGGTTCGGTCAGGCCCCTGATCTGCGGTGACGCAGCAGGGGCCTTTCTGGTTGTGCGGTCACTTCTGATCCGGTGCGGTCACTTCTGGCGCTGGTGCGGTCACTTCCCACCGAAGACAACGCTGTCATGGGGTCAGAAGTGACCGCACTCGGTCGTCCCGTCACCCGAGCGCGGCCACGACCGCCTCGATGTGCCGCCGTGGGTCCCCGAGGTTGTCGATCACCAGGTGGGGCTCCACGAACGGGTCCCAGTCCCGATCGAGCACCTGCTGCCAGGTCGGGATCTCGTGCCCGGGCATCTCGGCGGAGCGCGACTCCACCCGGCGGCGGTGCTCGGCCTGGTCGCTGCAGATCACCTCGACCCAGTGCAGGGCCACGCCACACTCCCGCGCCACGCCGGCCCAGAGGTCGCGGACGATCTGCAGGCCGTTGACCGCATCGGCGACCACGCGACGTCCGGAGCGCAGTTGATCGGCGGCCACCCGCGCCGCCACCACGTACCCGACCGGGTTGTCCCGGAACGGGTGCAGCGTCGTGGCGATCGCCGACTCGATGGTGTCGATCCGCAGGAACGTCGCCCCCAGCCGATCCGCCACGCCCCGCGCGAGCGCGGTCTTGCCCACCCCGGGCAGCCCAGCGACCGCGATCAGCGTCGCCGGCGAGGCGTCGCGATTCTCGATCACCGGGCCAGGCTAGTACGGCGTGCTCGAGACCTCGACGCCGTCCCTCTCGCGTCCCGATCCTCACCCTGGTCCGATCACGGCCCATCGTGAGCGATGATGGAGCGGGTGACGCGCGCCCTGCGCCCGCCTGGTGCGAGGTGACATGCGCGTGTGGCACAGACCGGTGATCTCCCGGTCGTTCAAGGTCCTGGCCATCGTGGTTGCGGTGGCCGTTCCTGTGATCACCCTCCCCCGGTTGCCCGCACTCGACCTGTGGCCTGCCCTCGCCGGGCTCCTGATCTGGACGGTGGGCAAGTACCTGCTGTGCCCCCTGCGCTGGCGCGGACTGTCCGACAGCGGCCGCGGTACCGGCTGGCACGTCGGTGCCTACGCCGAGTCGGAGCTGCTGGGCCTGCTCACTCCCGGGCACGTCGGCGCCGACCTCTGGCGGATCAAACGGTTGACCGGGGTCGGGATGGCCCGCGGCTCCGCCGCCGCCGAGGTGACCCTGGACCGTCTGGTCGGCGCGATCGGCCTGACCCTCTTCGTCGGTCTGGCCGGAGCGGCACTTCCGGTCCGCCTGCTGGTCGGCGTCCTCGGGCTGGCAGCGATGCTGGTCGCGGCGCTGCTCCTGGTGCGCCGGGTGCGACCGCACTGGATCCCGCGGCGAGAGTGGCCGACGCCCGGCCGGCTGGCCCGCGGCCTGGTGCTCTCGGTGGCCTATCAGGCCTCGATCATCGCGTTGCTGTTCGGCGCCCTGCTCGCCACCGGGCACACCACGAACCCGCTGGCGGTGCTGGCGGCCTTCGGGGCCAGCCAGCTCGCCGGCGTCGTGCCCGGCCCGCACGGGGCCAGCCCCCGGGACGCGGCCCTGGCCGTCGCCCTGGTCGGGTTCGGGGTGCCCTGGACGGCCGCACTCGGCGCCGTGGCGCTCAAGGCGCTCTTGGCCTGGGCGCCCGCGCTGCTGCTCGGCGGCGGCGCCCTGCTGCTGGCCGGCCGCTGGCACGAGGCCTCCGCCGTGCGTCGCGGCAGCAGCGCCTGATCCGAGGTCGTCCTCCCCGGAGGCGCGGGCCGAAGGTCGCCTGGCTGGGCGTTCCGGCTGCGAGACGATGAGCCGGTAACCGGGGTGAAGCGATGCCAGCTGTGCTCAGCCACCCGTTGCACGCCGTCGACGCCGGCGTGCGGTGGATCCTGACCCAAGTCGCCATGGTGACGGCTGCCCTGTTCGTCTACTTCCGGGTGCGCGGGCTGACCGCCGGGACGCCGGAGATCGCCCAGACCCACGCCCGCGACCTGATGGCCCTCGAGCGCGCGACGGGGCTGGACATCGAGGCCGGCCTGCAGCGCGTGCTGGTGCACTGGGACTGGCTGGTCGCGCCGGCCAACTGGGTCTACATCTACGGCCACTGGCCGGTGATCGTGCCCACCCTGGTCTGGCTGGCCGCCCGGCATCGGGACAGGTTCGTCCGGCTGCGGGACGCGATGATGATCTCGGGCGGGATCGGGCTGTTCATCTTCGCTCTCTACCCGGTCGCACCGCCCCGGCTGGCCTCCCTGGGCATCGTCGACACGGTGAGCGAGCAGTCGCTGGCCTACCGGGTGCTGCAGCCACCCGCCTTCGTCAACCAGTACGCCGCGATGCCCAGCCTGCACGCCGGCTGGGACCTGCTGGTCGGCCTGGCCATCGCCGGCGCCGCCGGTCACCTCTGGCTGCGCCTGGCCGGGTACCTGCTGCCGGTCCTGATGGTTGCTGCGGTGATCCTGACCGGCAACCACTACCTGCTGGACGTGGTGGCCGGGCTGGCGCTGGCCCTGATCGGCCTGTGGGCGGCGGACGCCCTCGACCGCCGACGCCCGGGGCACGCGCGGCCACCCGTCCCGACACCCGGGAGCGCGCGATGACCCTGCTGGCCGTGGCGCATCGCGCCGGCAACTCGATGGCCCGCCTGCACTCGGCGGTCGCGCTGGGCGCGGACGTGATCGAGGCCGACGTGCACAGCTACCGGGGCCGGCTCGAGATCCGGCACCTGAAGACGCTGGGGCCGCTGCCGTGGCTGTGGGACCGCTGGGAGCTGCATCCGGCGTCGGCCCCCCGGACGGGTCTGCACGACCTGCTCCAGGCCGCGGACGGCGGAGCGACGTTCATGCTCGACCTCAAGGGGAGGCGTGCAGAGATCGGCGACCGAGTGGCCCGCATGCTGCACGCGTACGCCCCCGGGCGCCCCGTCCTGATCTGTTCGCGGTACTGGCCGGCGCTTCGGCCGCTCGACCGGCTGCCGTGGGTGCGCACCGTGCTCTCCGCGCGGAATCGCGGCGAGCTCGTCCTGCTGAGCCGGCGCCTGCGAGCCGAGCCGCGGACCTACGGGGTCTCGGTGCACCGCTCGCTGCTCACCCCTGCCGTGGCCGCCGCCCTGCACGAGCGGGTCGAGCTGGTGATGACCTGGCCGGTGAACGACCCCGCAGCCCTCGGCGAGGTGTCGGCGCTCGCCGCGAGCGGCCGGATCGGAGTGATCAGCGACGAGGACGACGTCCTGCGGCGCGTCGTGAGTTTCGATGTCGAGAAGGGCGGGTTGTCGCCATGACCGGTGACCAGCAGATCCACGAAGAGATGCACCGCCCTCAGCCCGTGGCGGTGATGGAGGCCACCCTGACGGTGGCCGCTATCGGTCCGTGGCTGGCCGAGGCGTTCGGCGCAGTGGCCACAGCCGTTGCCGCCCAGGGCATCGCGCTGGCCGGGCCACCCTTCGCCCGGTACCGGCACGACGGCGACGGCACCTTCACGGTGGAGGCCGGCTTCCCGGTCGGCACCGCGATCGCGGACGCCGGCCCGGTGCGACCGGGCGAACTGCCCGGCGGGAGCACGGCAGTGATGATCCACATCGGACCTTACGAAGCCATGGAACCGGCCTATGCCGCCGTCCACGCCTGGATCGATGACCACGGCGGCACACCCTCCGGCCCTCCCTGGGAGGTCTACCTCAGCGACCCGGCGGAGCAGCCGGATCCGACCACGTGGCAGACCCGGATCGTGCAGCCGTACCGGCCGGCGTGACCCGGCGGGCGTGGCCGTCGTTCGGCACCCGTGGCGCGCGGGCTCGGGACGTCGGGCTCGGGACGTCGGGCCCGGCGCGGCGGGCCCGACGCGGGTGTAGATCGGGAACTGCACGCGGTCACGGACCAGCCGTGCCCGCAGCCCTCGAGGGAGGCGGCAGCCATGCCGCAGATGCGCCTTCAGCACGTCGCCCTGACCGTCACCGACATCGCCCGCAGCGGACCGTGGTACGAGCGGTTGTTCGGCTTCACCAAGGTGGCGGAGTTCGCCGAACCCGCCCGTATGCAGATCTACCTGACCCCGGACGGCCAGGCCCTCGACCTGCGCCAGCCCACGGACGTCGACCCGGCGCCGTTCACCGAGCGGCACGTGGGCTTGGACCACGTGGCCTTCGTGTGCGCCGACCAGGCCGAGCTGGACGCCTGGCAGGAGCGGCTGGCCGAGATGGGTGTCATCACCTCCGGCGTCGAGAAGTCGCCGTTCGGATCACACCTCAACTTCCGCGATCCGGACGGCATCCCTCTGGAGTTCTACCTGCCCGCCACGCAGTAGCGGCTCGCCGGCCGACCCCACGTCGACGAGGGCAGACTGCACAGGTACCGAGCAGCGGCCGCGGCGTGCGGCGTCCTGCCGCTCAGGCATCGCCCGCCCACGCCGGGTCGGCTGCTGTGAGGCGCTCGGGTTCGACCGTGCCCGGTTCGGGGCGCTCGCCGTCGCCGGCCAGCGCCGCCCGTACCGCGTCGTCGTAGGGGGTGAGCCCACCGGGCGGCAGACCGACCAGGTCACGAATGTCGTTCTCGCCGCAGATCACTTCGTGTAACAGGCTGCCCACCAAAGGTTTCGCCAACCCGGAGGGCACCGGCGTGACCAGGCCCACCCACTGACTCGCCAACCAGGGCGTCAAGACCGGCACGGTCACGATCAGCCGCGGCAGCCGGCCGTCGACGCGGGCGAAGCGCTCGATCATCTGCCGGTAGGTGAGCACCTCCTCGCCCCCGATGTCGAGGGTCCGGTTCACCCTGGCGTCCAGATCGGCCGCGCCGACCAGGTAGTGCAGTACATCTCGGACGGCGATCGGCTGGATGCGATTCGCCAGCCACTTGGGGGCGATCATCGCGGGCAGTCGCTGCGTCAGATGACGCAGCATCTCGAAGGACGCCGACCCGGCGCCCAGGATCACCGCGGCCTGCAGCACCGCGGTCGGCACGTCGCTGGACATCAGGATCTCGCCGACCTCGACCCGCGAGGCCAGGTGGGCCGACAGCTCGCCCTCGGGGTGCAGCCCGCTCAGGTAGACCAGCCGCGGCGTCCCGGCCCGGCGGGCGGCCTGCCCGAACGTGCGGGCCAGCCGGCGGTCGCGGGCCTCGAAGTCGCCCTGGCCGTCCATCGAGTGCAGCAGGTAGTAGGCGACGTCCACGCCGTCCAGCGCCTTCGCCAGCGAATCCGCCGCGCCGGCGTCCCCCTCGACCACCTGAACGTTCGCGAACCAGGCCCGGTCGCGCACCGAGGCGACCCGCCGCACCAGAACCCGCACCGCCCAGCCGCGCGCCAGCAGTTCGGGCACCAGACGAGACCCGATGTAGCCGGATGCTCCGGTGACCAGCGCGAGGCGTTCGGTGGTCTCGGGTTCTCCTGAGCTCATGCCCCATGCTGGCACGCGGTGATCCGAGCGGCGCGATCAGGTCAGATGATCAGGTCAGGGCCGTGATCAGCGGCGGCAGGATCAGCAACATGCTCAGCGACCACGTCACGTGCGTGATCATCGGGCCCAGGACGCCGCCGGTCACCCGCCGCTGCAACCCGACCACCATGCCGAGTACCGCCGCGGCGAACACCAACATCAGGTTGAGGCTGAACACCGTGGTCAGGGCGTAGAGCGCCGTCGAGATGGCCACCGGGTAGCGGCGTCCGATGGCGGCGAACAGCGCGCCCCGGAAGAACAGCTCCTCGGCCACCCCGTTCACCAGGGTGATCACCGCAACCACCGGCAGCGAGCCGAATCGGGCGTGGTCGAGCACGTCGTTGAGACTGTCGCGCAGCAGTGGCAACCGGGCCACGATCAGCGCACCGGCAGTGAACACCCCCACCGCCAGCACTCCGAGCGCCAACGACTGCACCACCGGCCGGGCCAGCCGCTGCCCGCTGCGGGTGAAGGCCCAACCCAGGTGCAGCGGCCCGGAGGCGAAGGCGCCGATGGTCCAGACCAGCGCCAGGGTGAAGGTCGTCAGGTAGAACCGGCGATCCCCCGGCTCGATGCGAAACGAGACCCACAACAGGACGGCGCCACACGCCGCCGTGACCAGCGAGACCAGCCGCCGGCGACGGAACGCGGCGTCCGACTCGGTGTGATCGCGCGGCACCCGACGGATCAGCGCGGCGTCCACGAACCGAGCCAGCTCCGCTCGGCGCCACCGAGCCTGCCGATCCGCCACGACGGAAACTGTAGGCGGGCTCTCGATCGACCGCGCGTGGCGGCCACATCAGCGTGCAACGATCGCGGTATGTCCCAGGGGGTGGATGCGCGTGCAACCGCGCTGGTGCGCGCCTATGACCTGGTCGAATGCGCCCAGTTGCGGGATTGCACCGCCGAACTCGGCCACCTGCTCGACCTGGCCTCCGAGCGCGGCTGGCCCGATGTCGCCGCCGTGGTGCACTTCGCCCGGTACGCCGGTCTGGACACCACGGCGCCACAGCTGAGGGCTCGGGACAGCACGGCTGACGGCGCCGAGCTGCACCTGAGTGCGATGGCCGAGGCCGCCGCGGCCTTCCCCGATCGCGCCCTGACCGCCCTGTGTCAGGCCCTGCGCGCCACCGTCACCGGATGGTGGATCCCGGTCGGGTGCCAGTCGGGCACCCGCGACCTGGCCCGCGCGGTGGCGTTGCTCGACGAGGACGGCGGGTCGAGCGTCCACGCCGCGAGCGCCTACAACGTCTGCGGATTGGCCTTCCACCGACGCGGGCTCTGGGAACTCGCCCTCGAGATGTACGACAGTGTCACGCGGATCGTGGAGCGGTCCTTGCCGGCGCCCTTCGATCGAATCGCCGACCTCAATCGGCGCACCGCCGTGGTGAACCGGTTGAGCGCCGCGGTGCCCCTGTGCTGTCTGCTCACCGAGTCGGGTCAGCGCGAGGCGGCGGCAGCGGTGGCGGCGAACCGCGCCCGGCCGACCGCGCAGAGCCTGCAGGGGCTGCCCACCGAGTGGGTCGTCGAAGTGCGCAGCGTGGGGTACCTGCTCGCCGCGATCGCGCGCGAGCCGGAGTCGGCCCAGGACGCCGATCTGCTCCTGACCCACCACAGCGATCACGGTGCCGGCGGCGCCTGCATCCACGTCGGGCGGGCGATCCGCGCCCTGGACGCGGGCGACCGGAACGCGACGGCACGCCACGCCGAACGGGCTCTGACGGTCATGCACCCTGATCACGCGGCGGGTCTGTTGCCGCTGGCGCTCTCGCTCGCCACCGCGGCCGAGGCGCCGAACTCGAGCTGGCGCCGGTATGCCGAGCACACCACCCGGATGCGCTGGGATTCGCGCCAACTGGTGCTCGCCGCCACCCGCAACCAGACGCTCGCCGAGAAGGTGCTGCTCGACAACCAGCGCCTCACCGAGCGGGCCTACGTCGACGAACTGACCGGCCTGGCCAATCGACACGCCTACTCACGCCATCTCGAGCGGCTGCGGCAGGCACAGCCGGACGACGAGCTGACCGTTCTCATGGTCGACGTCGACTGGTTCAAGGAGGTCAACGACACCTTCGGCCACCCCGCCGGGGACGAGGCCCTGCGCCGGCTGGGAGCGCTGCTGGTCGAGACCACCCGGGCCACCGACCTGGCCGTGCGACTGGGGGGCGATGAGTTCCTGCTGCTGATCAGCCGCCGACTGCCGGACGCCGAGCGCCGCGGGCACGAGCTGCTCGACCGGGTGATGGCCTACCCCTGGCACGAGGTCGCCCCGGGGCTCAGCGTGGGGCTGAGCATCGGTGTGATCAGCGGGCCGGCGACCGAGGTCGACGATCTGATCGCCGCCGCCGACCAGGGGTTGTACTCGGCCAAGAGCGAGGGCCGAGGCCGCGTGGTGCTGCTCGACCGCTGATCAGGCCGGGCAGAGCCCCGGTCAGACCGTCGGGTCGAGCACCCGGCCGATGAACAACGGCGTCGGGGCGGCGCCCTGGGCGTTGTCGTGGATGACGTAGAGGAACGGCCGGTCGGCGATCAGACGGGCCGGCTCGGCCGGTGCACCGGTGACCCGCATGACCACGGCGGTGGCTGCGGCGGCCTCGGTGCCCGCCTCGTCGACCGCCACGAACGCCTCGTGCACCACGGCGGCGACCTGCAGGCGCTCCTGTGTGGTCATGCCCGAGAAGTCGGCGTCGTCGGTGAATGCCTGCCGGATCCCCAGCTGTTCGAGCACGGAGCGCAGCGAGGCCTGGCTGCGCGTCGTCCATCGGGGCAGGCCGATCTGCACCTGCGTCGGGCGCAGGGCAGTCTGGACGCCGGCCAGCCACGCGCCGTCCAGCTGCTTCTCGATCTCGGCGAACCGACCGGCCTCCGGCAGGACGACGGTCATCGCCAACCGGCCGTCGGCGTACGGCAGCCGCGCGGCGGACCAGCCCGGCCCGGTGGCGTGGGCCGCGAACACGGTGGCGTTCATCTGTGGGGCCTGCACCGTCGAGGAGTCGAGCCGGGTGAACGCTGCCGGACGGGTGGCCGCCTTCTCGAACGGGGTCTGCCACGGCGCCTTCAGGTACAGCGCGTTCACCAGGGTCAGTCGGGTGTCAGGGGCGAGCACTCCCTCGGCGAGCAGTTCGGGAATCCGCTCGTGGGTCTGCTCGCTCACCCAGCCGTTGATCGCCGTTCGCGCTTTCTCGGTCGCGGTGCGGTAGTCGACCTGGTGCATGCCGGTGCCGAAGTCGAGCGCGAGGACGTCGAGGAACCCCTTGTCCCACACCAGGTCTCGCTGCCCCCACAGGCTGTTGGCCGAGCTGAGCGCGACCTCACCGGTGCTGCCGTCGAAGAGCTTCACCGTGCCCGCCCGGGCGGACAGCGCGACGTCCAGGGCGTTCAGGCGACGAGCCACCGCCCTCGACGCCTCCAGGGTCGCGCCGGTCGGCGCGTACAGCGCGCCGAGCAGCTCGGTCGCGGTGGCGCCGCGGGCGCCCTGCACGGTCATGCCGAGCGCCATCGCCACCGAGAACGGCGAGCACACCAGGTTGCCGCTGCCGCGGGCCGCCAGGGTGCGGTACACGTCGGCGGTGAACGCCGAGACCGCCGTGTACGCGGGCTGGGCGTCCGCCGCGTCGGCGGGGTCTCGCGGCAGATCCGAGCGCACCAGGTCGGCGTTCACCGTGGTCCCGCTGGGGCCGTTGGTGGGGCCGGAGCAGCCGGTCAGTGACGGCACGGTGAGCACTCCCGTTCCAGCGAGGGTCAGCAGGGTCATGAAGTCACGGCGATTCACCACATCGCTACGACGTCAGTGACGGGCGATCCGTTCCGTGTCCTTCGCATTCCTCGGCGCCAGATACGGCGTCAGGTGAGCGACGAGGATCTCCTGCCACGGCGTCGGCTCGAGCCCGAAGGTCCGCTCGGCGGCCGAGGAGTCCAGCCGCCACGGCGTGGTGTGCTGATAGGCCACCTCCGGCAGTTCGCGCATGAAGGGCAGGACCAGCCCCAGCGCCCGTTGGAACCAGATCGGCAGGCGCTGGACGCCGGCGTCCGGCACCCCGGCGGCCGCGGCCAGGTCGGTGACGATGCGGCGCACGGTGCGAGCCGGGTGGGTGGGCACGTGCCAGGGTCGGCCCCAGGCGCGCGGGTCGGTGGCGACGACGGCCATCAGCCGGGCGACGTCGCCGACGTAGGTGACGGCGTGGGCCACATCGGGGTCGCCGAGCACCCGGCCCGGCTTGCCGGCGAGAAGTCGCGGCACGACCTGGTCGCCGAGAGCACTGGCCGAGGTGGCTCCCAGATAGTCCGAGGCACGCACCTCGGTGGCCCGCAGGCGCCCGGCAGCGTGGGCGGCGAGCGCGTCGGTCCACATCCGGGCCCGGACGCTGCCCTTGCGGCCGGGGTTGGTCAGCGGCAGGCCCTCGGTCATGCCGGTGCCGGACGTCGAGGCCGCCAGCGTGTCGTCCGGGTGGTAGGCGTACAGGTTCGAGCAGGTGACCAGGACGGCGCCGCTGCTCTCGGCCGCCGCGAGCAGGGCATTCGCGATGGGCGGCCAGTCGGTCGGCCAGCGGTGGTAGGCGGGGTTGGCGCAGTTGTGGATGGCCGCCGCACCGTGGGTCAGCTCGGCGAGCCGGTCGGCGGTGGCGCCGGGGGTGGACGCCGAGGCGACGTCCAGCGCGATGCGCTCGACGGCGGGGTGGTCGGGGCCTGATCCCGAGCGGGTCAGGATGCGGACCCGCGCGCCGCCGGCGACGAGCTCACGAGCCAGGGCGGTGCCGACCGCGCCGGCGCCGACGATGACGTGCAGGGGGGCGGATGGTGTGGGAACGGACACGGCGGGCTCCTGATGATGTGATCGCTGCTCATGGGCGAGAGCATTGCTCTCTTCTTGCTGAGACGAGCATCGGTCGGTGGTCCGACAAAGTCAAGAGCAGTGCTCTCGGTTGTTGCCATTGCTCGCAATCGAGGGCATGCTCGCGGCATGACGCCCGTCGACGCGACCCGTACCCCGGCCCCCCGGCGCGCGGCCGGCGTCCGGGAGCGCGCTCGGGCCGAGCTGACCCGCGAGATCGTCGCCGAGGCCCGCCGGCAACTGGCCGAGGTCGGGCCGGCGGCGCTGTCGCTGCGGGCTGTGGCCCGCGAGATCGGCATGGTGTCGTCCGCGGTGTACCGGTACGTGGCCAGCCGCGACGAGTTGCTGACGCTGTTGATCGTCGAGGCCTACGACGGGTTGGGCGAGGCGACCGAACAGGCCGAGGCGGCCGTCGTCCGCGACGATCTTCGAGGGCGCTGGCAGGCGACCTGCCGGGCGATGCGCGCCTGGGCGCAGGCCAACCCCCACGAGCATGCGCTGATCTTCGGTTCGCCGGTGCCCGGCTACGCCGCGCCGCAGACCACGATCGGGCCGGCCTCCCGGGTGCCGACCGTGCTCATCGGCATCCTGGTCGACGGCGTACGCCGCGGGTTGATCGCACCGGATGACCTCGCCGAACTGCCCGAGCCGGTGCAGCGCTCGCTCGACCCGATCCGCGACCAGGTGGCCGGGCTGCCGGACGAACTGCTGGCCCGCGGGCTGACCGCCTGGACCATGCTGGTCGGCGCGGTCTCGTTCGAGCTGTTCGGCCACACCCACAATGTGGTGGACGACGACCCCACGTTGCGGGCAGCCTTCTTCGACGATCAGATGCGGCGGGCGGCCGACCTGGTCGGGCTGTGAACGGGGGAGTGACGTGACCGAGATCTATGTCAGCACCGACGTCGAGGCGGACGGGCCGATCCCGGGGCCGCACTCGATGCTCAGTTTCGGATCGGCGGCCTATCAGGACGACGGCACGTTGGTCGACACCTTCTCGGCCAACCTGATCACGCTGCCGGAGGCACAGGGTCACCCGGACACGATGGCGTGGTGGCAGCGCAATCCCGTTGCCTGGCAAGCCTGTCGGCTCGATCCCGAGGCGCCCGAGGCGGTGATGCCTCGGTATGTCGCCTGGCTCGGCACGCTGCCGGGCAAGCCGGTGTTCGTGGCGTATCCGGCGGGCTACGACTTCATGTTCGTGTACTGGTATTTGATCCGGTTCGCCGGGCGGAGCCCGTTCAGCCATTCTGCGCTCGACATGAAGACGCTGGCGATGGCGTTGCTGGGCACCGAGTTTCGCGCCGTGAGCAAACGGACGATGCCGCGGGAATGGTTCGATCCGTTGCCGCACAACCACATTGCCGTGGACGATGCCATCGAGCAGGGCGCCACGTTCTGTCACATGCTGGCCGAGTTGCGGCGCCGGTCAGTCGGTCGGGCGTGATCCTGCCGACGGTCCGCGACCCGCGGTTCGTGACGATCCGCCGGGGTGGGACGCTCACCGACGCCGATCACCACCTGCTGGCACTGTGGGCGGCAACGTGTGCCGAGCACGTGCTCGACCGGTTCGAGTCGGTGCGGCCACAGGACCCGCGGCCGCGGCACGCGATCGAGCAGGCTCGTGCCTGGGCGCGCGACGAGATCACGATGTCCGCGGCTCGAGCGGCGGGTGGGCATGCCATGGCCGCGGCCCGGGAGCTGACGGGGGCTGCGCGCCACACCGCCTACGCCGCCGGTCAAGCCGCGGTCGTCGCCCACGTCGCCGCACACGAACTCGGCGCCGCCGCCTATGCGATCAAGGCGGCACGCGCCGCTGCGCCGCCCGGCGAGAGCGAGCGCGCCGGACGCCTGGAGTGCCAGTGGCAGCGCGACCAGCTACCGGAGCCGATCCGCAAGCTGGTGCTCGACGATCAGCGGCTACGCAACGAGATCTGCTGGTCGGTCTTCGACTGCTGACCCCTTGGTGATGGCGGCGCTCGTCGTGGCGCCCGGGGTGATCATGCACTCCGCGCACACTGTCTGACAATCCTCACCTGGTCACGGCAGCACAGCTCGCGAAGGGCCGCTACTACCCCACTGCGAGGAATGCCCTCCACGCCCGCGATCTCGCTTCCCGGTCCCCGCCCGTCACCCGCGCACACGGCGAGCGAGTCGACGGGTCGAGGGGTCAGCCCACTCGAGCCACCTGGTCAATTCGTCGCCGAGTTGATGATTCGCCGCTCTTGTACTCGTACATATGTTCGAGTAGACTACCTCCATGTCCGTGATGCAGGCGTGCTTCGCCGAGTCGGGTGACCCCGACGAGGTCGCTGCGCTGCGCGCGGAGTGTGCCCAGTTGCGGGCGCGCGATGGTGAGCTGCGGACGGCGTGTGGTCGCCTGGAGCGACGCGTGAACCGGTTGAGTGAGGAACAGGACTGGGCCACCCGACGGATCGCCCGCCTCACCGAGCGGTGTACCCACCTGGCCGAGCTGGTCCCGGTGGCCGCCCTGACCACACTGCCCACCCGGAACGCACCGGAGGACCAGACCGCATCGGACGAGGACCGTTCACCGGCAATCGTTGGCACAGCCGACAGCGGGCGCAGGCCGGACGGCATGAACGCACCGGGCGGGCCGAGCCCAGCGGACGCCCTTCGCGGACCGGACGGGGTGAGCACCGTCGGTGAGCCAGGCCCGGAGGGGTTGGTCGCGGCCCTGGCCGGTGAGGCCGGTGCCCGCCTGGCGGCAGCGGTACAGACCGCGGTCGGTGACCTGGCCGCCCTCTCGATCCCCGACCCCGACGCGGGTGTGGAGTTGGGGTGCCTGGCGGATCTACCCGACCGGGCCGTCGCCGACCTGGCCGCCGCCGGATGCCGCCTGGCGACCTGGGCCAAACTCGCCGCCACCATCGCCGCCGAAGAACTCATCACCCGGTGGGAGAACGGCGCCGCCGACGATGCGGACAACCCGGTCAACGCGCAACCCGTCTTCGCCGACCACGACCTGGGCTACCGCGCCGCGATCGCCGAAACCGCCACCACCTGCGTCCTCGCCGAAACCACCCTCGCCGCCCGCGTGGACACCCTGCGCGAACTACCTGCCCGCCTGCCCGGCCTGTGGCACCTGCTGGCCACCGGGGAGGTCGACATCGACACCGCCCGCCTGGTCCACGCCAAGACCCGCCACCTACCCGGCGAGACCCTGACCCGGCTGGAACCACAACTGCTGGTCAAGGTCACCGCGTTGACCTACGGCCAACTCGCCGCCTGGCTCGACCGCATCGTCGCGAAGGCTGACCCCCGGGACCTGGCCGAACAGATCGCCGACAACATCGAACGCCGCCGCGTCGCGTTCCGCACCGCCGGCCCCGGCACCGGACGAATGACGTTGACCACCTCCGTCGAAGCCATCGAAGCGATCCGGATGGCCCTACTCGCCCACGCCTCCGCCGGCGATGACCCCGACCAGCCCCGCCCCACCGCCGCCATCCGCGCCGACATCATCACCGACCTCATCACCGGCACCGGCACCCCCACCGGTGCTGGCACCACCGAGGCCGCGACCCAGCCAGAACCGCAGACCGAATCCCCCTCCAACGCAGCAGCCGACGATGACGCCCAGGCGGAGGCGAAGGCCCAGGCGGAGGCGGAGGCGGAGGACCAGCCCGACGCAAACGCCGACACGCAGGCCGCATCCCCATCCGACGCCGAGTCCGAGTTCGACGCCGAGCCAGAGGCCGAGTTCGAGCCAGAGGCCGAGGCCGAGTTCGAGCCGGAAGCCGAGCGCGAACCCGACGCCAGGTGCGAGACCGAGGCCGAGGCCAACGACGTCGCGCCCGACACCCCCACCGGCACCGGCACCGGCGCGTGCACCCCAACCGCCGCAACCGGCCCACCCGGCTGCCGACCACCCCAACCGTTCACACCCGACTCCCTCGCATCCCTACCCGGACCCCGAGTCCACATCACCGTGCCCCTCTCTGCCGTCCTCGGCGGCGACGGCATCGGCGAAGCCAACGACTACGGACCCCTGACCGCCGACGCCATCCGCGACCTGCTCGCCGGGCTGCACCGCATGGGTGTGACCGCCACCTGGCGGTGCCTGATCACCGACGACACCCCCGGCTCACCCACCCACGGCACCGTGTTGGGTATCGGCAAGGCACCCCACGCCCTGGTCCGCACCGCCACCGGACTGCTGCGCGAGTTGGTCCAGGCCCGAGAACAGTGCTGCACCTTCCCCGGCTGTCGACGCCGCGCCATCACCTGCGAGGTCGACCACCGCATCCCCCACAGCCAGGACGGACCCACCTGCGAATGCAACCTGCACCCCCTGTGCAAACACCACCACCGGCTCCGCGAACGAGGCTTCACCCCGACCCTGATCGACCCCGGCACCGGACTACCCATCACGCAATGGGTCACCCCCACCGGGCGCATCATCACCACCGAGTCGGAACATCCGCCGTTCTGACGCTGGGGTCGTGGCGCAACGGCGTCAACAGGTCACGTAGCCCGTTGTGGCTGATCTCGTGCATCACGGCGAGCAGGTGCCCGAGGTCGCCGTCCGGGAAGCCGACCCGGGCGAACCAGCCCAGGTACGGCCCCGGCAGGTCGGCGAGCAGCGTGCCCTGATACTTGCCGAACGGCATGTGCCACGTCACCAGCCGCAGCAGGTCCTCACGGGTGAAGGGTGCCGGCTCCATGACCCCACGGTAGGTGCCCTGCAGCGCCGAACCCGATCACCGCACGGCGAGTGGCGTCACCCAGTAGGCCGCCGTACCCGGGTCCGCCACCCCGAAGCGGGCGTTCACTGCCCACAGGGTGGAGCCGACCAGCGTGGCGGTCGAGGGAACATTCAGGCGTGGGTCGGTCAGCGCCCGCACCCAGGTCGCCCGCCAGGCGCCGTGATCGCACCGCAGCCGCAGCACCGAGACCTCCGCCGGGCCACTGCCGCGCACGTTGTACAGCGTCGAACCGCGCAGCTCGAGGCCGTCACCGGCGACGATGCCGGGGCCGCCCGAGATCGGGATCTGCCGAGCCACACCGCTCGCCGGATCGACCTGCCACAGGCCACCGACCCGACTGTTGTTGAGGATCAGCGAGCCATCGGCCAGGGCGCGGATGCCGTTGGCGTTCACGGCTGTTCCGTCCCCCGCCGGCCAGGCACCCCGCAGCGCCACGAACACCGGTGCAGCCCCGGACGGCGAACCACCGCGACCGAGAGCGATCCGGGTCAGCCGGTCGGCCCGTGAGTCGGTCACCCACACCGCGTTCCGCGTCACGACCAGGTCGTTGAGGAACACCGCGCCGGGCACCACGACATCGGCCACGACCGCCCCGGTGCGCGCGTTCACGGCCCACACGTGCGCCACCGCACCCACATTGCCCGCGGCCCAGACCAACCCCGTCCGACCGTCGAAGTACAGCCCCCGCAGCTGACGGCCGGCGGCACCGGGCAGCAGCACGGACGACGATCCGGTGCGCAGATCGCCGGCCACGATCCGGCCGTCGGCCAACGATCCGACATAGAACCGGCTCCCCGGGCCGGAGGTGATGCCCTCGGGGCGAATCCCGGCGGGCAGGGTCACCTCGCCGACCGAGGCCCGTTGCCCGGCAGCCGGAGAACTGGCCAGAGAACTGCTCCGGGGCACGGCAGCGGCAGTGGCCGGCGCCGACCAGAGCACCGGCGCCAGCAACGCCGCAGCGGCCACGCCGACGGCCAGGGGCCGGATGGTGTGTTTCGGAGGGTTTTCGCAGGTATCGGTCATCGGACCATGGTGGGCACAGACTGCGGCTGACGCATCAGCAGAAACCTGGGACTTACCTGTGAATCCGCCCAGCGGACACCCCGTGGGTATGCCGGAGCACGCTTGCCGACGTATCGTCCGTTGATGGATCAGGGAGCGGCAACGACGACGCCACCGGGCTCCGCCCCGGCGGAGTCTGCGCGCGAGCTCACGGTCGAACTGCTCCCCGGATCGCAACCCGAGAGCCCGCCACGATCCACGCCCCGTATGCCGCGCTGGACCCGGCCTTCCCGTCTCTCCCGACCCTCGTGGCTGAGGACGTCCCGGCGGGCCTGGCTCGGGATCGGCGCGGCACTGGCCGTCGTCCTGCTGGCGACCTGGTGGCTGGGGCGCCCGCCCGGGCCCGCGCCGATCACCAAGGCGGACGTCGCCAAGGCCGTCCAGGACGGCGTCGCCAAGGCCGCCGAACAGGCCCGCGCCGCACCCCCGGACGCCGCGACGGCCTATCGCGCGATCCAACCCTCGCTCGTGGTCGTCACCACCCAACGGGCAGCCGCGCCGTCCACTGCACCGTCCGCTGCGCCGTCCACGTCGACCAGCACCGGGCTGGGCGCCGGCACCGTGATCAACGCCAACGGCACCGTACTCACCGCTCTCCACGTGGTCGACGGCGGCGGCACGATCCAGGTCACCTTCGCCGACGGCACCCGCTCCGCCGCCCGCATCACCGAGCGCCAGCCCGACAAGGACCTCGCGACCCTGGCCGTCGAGTCCCTGCCCGAGGTCGTGGTGCCCGCGGTGCTCGGCGGCGGCGTCGGCATCGGCAGCGACGTGTTCGCGGTCGGGAACCCGCTGGGGCTCATCCACTCCCTGTCCGCCGGGGTGGTCTCGTCGCTCGATCGCGACATCACGGTGGACGACGGCGTCGCCGGACGCAGCACCGGCCAGAAACTCGAGGGGCTGATCCAGTTCGACGCCGCGGTCAACCCCGGCAACAGCGGCGGCCCGCTGCTGAACCGGGCCGGCCAGGTCGTCGGCGTGGTCACCGGTCTGGCCAACCCGGCCGAGCAGGCCTTCTTCGTCGGGATCGGCTTCGCGGTACCGATCGGCGCCGCCGGTGGTGCCGGTGGGGCACCACCGAAATGAGCCCACCAGAATGAACCCGGGAGCGCCATGACCACCCAGGACGACGCCAAACACCCTCTCGAGCAAGCGGTCTACGAGGTCAAGAAGACCATCGTCGGTCAGGACCAGCTGATCGAACGCATGCTCGTGGCGCTGCTCGCCCGCGGCCACCTACTGGTCGAGGGCGTGCCCGGGCTGGCCAAGACCATGGCGATCAAGACCCTGGCCACCACCATCGGCGGGCAGTTCCAGCGCATCCAGTTCACGCCCGACCTGGTGCCCGCCGACGTGATCGGCACCCGGATCTACAACCAGCGCGAGGGTGAGTTCCAGGTCTGGCTCGGCCCGGTGTTCGCCAACCTGGTGCTCGCCGACGAGATCAACCGCGCCCCGGCCAAGGTGCAGAGCGCCCTGCTCGAAGTGATGCAGGAACGCCAGGTCACCATCGGCCGCGAGACCCACCCGGCGCCGAACCCGTTCCTCGTCATGGCAACCCAGAACCCGATCGAATCCGAGGGCACCTACCCGCTGCCCGAGGCACAGGTCGACCGGTTCATGCTCAAGGTGCTCGTCGGCTACCCCACCGCGGCCGAGGAGTACGTCGTCGTCGAGCGCCAGACCACCGCCGTCGAGAAGACCATGCCGGTGATCGACACCGAGCAACTACTCGCGTATCAACGCGCCACCGACGACGTCTACGTCGACCCCGGCGTGATCCAGTACGCCGTCCGGCTGGCCACCGCCACCCGCGACCCCGGCTCGGTCGGGCAGGGTGACCTGGCCCGCTACCTGACCTTCGGTGCCAGCCCCCGGGCCTCGATCAACATGGTGTTGGCGGCCAAGGCACTGGCCTTCCTGCGGGGGCGCGACTACGCGCTGCCGGCCGACGTCACCGACCTGGCGCGCGACGTCCTGCGGCACCGCATCGTGTTGTCCTACGAAGCCCTGGCGGACGGCGTCACGCCCGATGCCCTGCTCACCCCGATCCTGCAGGCGGTGACCCCGCCCGAGGTCCCCCTGCGCGAGGCCCCCCGCGTGGACTCATGGTCACCGCCGCCGACGCGCTGACGCCGGAGCGGGTGCTGCGCCGCCTGGAGTGGCGGGTCATCCGCCGGCTCGACGGGCGACTGCAGGGCGACTACCGCAGCCTGTTCCGCGGCAGCGGCGTCGACGTCGCCGAGCTGCGCGAGTACGAACCCGGCGACGACCTACGCCAGATCGACTGGAACGTCACCGCGCGCACCGACATCCCGCACGTGCGCGAGTACCTCGAGGACCGCGAGGTCACCGCCTGGCTGGTACTGGACCACTCGCCGTCCATGGCCTTCGGGCCGGTGCAGCGGCAGAAGCACCTGGTGCTCGTCGAGGTCGCGGCCACCCTGGCGCAACTGCTGGCCCGGGGCGGCAACCGGATCGGCGCGGTGCTGTTCGACACCGCGGTCGAGCAGACCATCGCCCCGGCCCAGGGCCGCACCCAGGTGCTGCGCATCCTGCACGCGCTGACGACGACAACCCCGAACAGCCCGGACGCCGCGGCGCGACGTCCCGGGTCCGTCACCGATCTGGCGGGAGCGCTCCATGCCATGGCCGGCATCGCGCGCCGGCGTGCGCTGATCGTGGTGGTCTCGGACTTCCTCACCGCAGCCGGCTGGGACCGCCCGCTGGCCCAGCTCACCCGCAAGCACGACGTCGTCGCCATCCAGGTGACCGACCCGCGCGAGACCGACCTACCCGCGGTGGGCGGCCTGTACGTCGAGGACGCCGAGACCGGCGAACAGATCTTCATCGACACCGACGACGCCGGCTTCCGACACCGGCTGCAGGCCGCGGCGCAGGCGCGCCAGGCCGAGCTGGTCGCCGCGGCCCGGGCGGCCGGCACCGAACTGCACCCGGTGGCCACCGACGAGGACCTGGTCCGCGCGCTGGCCCGCATCGCGGCGTTGCGACGGCGGCGACGCCTGTGACCTCGCCGATCAGCTTCGCCTGGCCGTGGCTGCTGACCACGCTGCTCGCCGTCCCGCTGCTCGTGGTGGCCTATCGCCGGTTGCTGCGCCGCCGGACCGAGCGCCGCGCCCGGTTGGCGGAATTGGGCCTGGTCGTCGGCGGCGCCACCACGATCAGCACCGGACGGCGGCGCCACGTGGCCCCGATGCTGTTCCTGTTCGCGCTGACCCTGCTGCTGATCGGGCTGGCCCGGCCGCAGGCCAGCGTGGCCGAACCCCGGCGCGAGGGCACCGTGGTGCTGGCCTTCGACACCTCCGGCAGCATGGCCGCCACCGATCTGGAACCCAGCCGGATGGAGGCTGCCAAGACCGCCGCCCGCACCTTCGTCGACCGCCAGCCCGACCAGATCCGCATCGGGGTGGTCTCGTTCGGCGACAACGGGTTGATCACCCAGCAACCGACCACCGACCGGGCCGCGGTGCGCGCCGCCATCGACCGGCTCACCCCGGGCGGCGGGACGGCGATCGGCCGCGGCATCCAGAGTGCGCTCAGTGCGATCGTGGGCAAGCCGGTACTGCTCGACGAAGGCAGCGACGGATCGGTCGAGCCCCAGGGGCCGGACTTGGGCTATTCCCGTTCTGCCGCCGTGGTTCTGCTGTCGGACGGCGAGAACACCGCCGACCCCGAGCCCGGTCCGCTGGCCGACCTGGCCTCGACCGCGGGGGTACGGATCTACCCGATCGGGCTGGGCACCGCAGCCGGTACCGTGCTCGAGGTCGACGGGTTCCAGATCGCCACCGCCCTGGACGAGGCCGCGCTGCAGCAGATCGCCGAGGTGACCGACGGCCAGTACTTCACCGCGGCCGATGAGCAGTCGCTGCAGCAGGTGTACTCCTCGATCGACCTGCGCTGGACCGTGGTGAGCACACCGATCGAGGTGACGGCGCTCTTCGCCGCCGCCGCCGGTCTGCTGTTGCTGCTCGG